>NZ_JASPFC010000021.1:0-53542 GCF_031296635.1 Actinomyces acetigenes | reverse complement strand
CCGCGCTCCCTCGGGAGCTGCAGCCCGACGCGCCCTCGGGGCCGTCCACCGCCTCACTGGCCGAGGCCCTGTCACAGGCCGCCGGCGCCCAGCCGGCACCGCCCCGGGAGATCTCGGCACGTGAGGGCCAGTCCCAGCAGTCCCCGGCGGGCCCGACGAGTCACCGGGCCCCCCAGGCGAGCAGGGGAGTCTTCGAGGATCCGACCCCCAGCCGCATCTCCCGGCGTCGACGCGCCCAGGCCGCCCTGACCGGTTCATCCATGCAGGCGGCCGCGGCTCCCGATGCGGTGACGGTCTCGGGGACAGTGACGACATCGCCTCTGTCCGCCTCCATGGTTCCGACCTCGGGTGCATCGACGGCCTCGGCCAACACCGTGGAGACCGAACCGGTCCTCGCCTCGATCCCCTCCGAGACGCCGGCCGGGCGCCACGCCACCGAGGCGCCCGCGTCACTGGTCGCAGCGGCTGCGTCCACCAGCGCTGCACCGGCCAGGCCCCAGCCGACCCAGCCGCACCCCGAGCACACCCTCGCCCAGGCGGGCCCGCCGCCCGCACGCCAGGACGTGTCACCTGGGAGGGCCGCGGCGGTGTCCGTGCAGACCGTCGCGGTGGCCACAGGCCCCCAGCCGTCCCCGGTGGTGCCCGCCACTGCGGGCCCGGCCACAGCCGCAGGCCCGACGGGGGCGTCCGGCTACGGACTCCTCCCGCCTCAGGGCGCGCCCCAGGCACCCGCGGAAGCGCCGGGAGGCGCCGGCCGCCCCGTACCCGACCCGTCCGGCCCGCCCATCCTCACTGCGTCCCAGCATGCTGACCAGTCCTCCGCAGTGGCTGCCGCCGAAGCCGTGCCCGCCGACGCCGTCGGAGCTCACCGGGCGGCAGCGGTCATGGCTAGCAGCACTGACAGCGCTGCCGGCACTGCCGGCACTGCCGGCACTGCCGGCACTGTCAGCACTGCGGGCACAGCCGCCCCGGCCGACTCTGATCAAGAGGTCGATCCGGCCATGCAGGAGACCATGACCATTCCCACCAACCCCTCTGCTGCGACGGCCATCCCGACGGCGACGTCCTGGTCCTCGACTGCGCCGTCCCTGCAGGACTCCGGTCGGCTGCCGCAAGCCCGCGGCGCCTGAGTCCAACCGGATTGTTCTTCCCACCCAAACACGGCTTCACCTCCCGGCCCGCGTGGCAGAATCCAGGTGTCGCAGGCCGAGGGGCCTGCGCGGAAGGGAGCTGGTGTGGGCATCTTCGCCTGGTGCGCGATCATCGGCTGCACCGTCCTGGTGTCCGGCATCCTGTTCGACGGACTGCTGGACGCCTTCCTCCCCGACGGGCTCGTGCCGATCCTCGCGCTGCCGGTGGCCGTGTTCGGCGCCATCGGCATGGGGGTGACGGCGGCGACGGGCTCGACCGCCACACAGGTGCCGGCGGCGGTGCTGTGGGGCGTTCCCGCCGCGGCGGCCGTCGCGTCCGGCGCGCTCATGCGCTGGCTGTGGAACCGGCTCCGGCGCTCCATGCCGTTGGACACGGCTCCGCCCACCGCCGCGGAGCTGGTCGGCGAGAAGGTCACCGTCCTGTGGTGGAAGGACGGCAGCGGCGAGGTTCGTGCCATCACGCGCGGCAACCAGCTCACCTTGCCGGCGCGCTCCGAGCAGCCGCTGCACTCAGGGCAGAGCGCCTGGGTGCTCGACGCCGTCGACTCCACCCTGGACATCGCCCCCTGGGAGCAGATCAGCAGCTGAGCCCACCAGGGGCCGCTGACGGACCGTACGCCCCGCCCGTTGCTCGTGCCGCCTGCCCGCCGTCCTCCTTCATCCCATCTCCCCGCACAGAAAGGAACCCCGCATGGACGTATCAGTCATCGGCCTGATCGTCGTCGCCGTCATCATCGTACTGGCGGCGGTCGCCTACCTGTTCAGCCGCATCGTCGTCGTCCCCTCCAACCTCACCGGCCTGATCTCCGGGTCGAACCGGGGCACGGTCAAGATCATTCACCCCGGTGGGCGCGACTTCGTCCTGCCGGTCATCCAGTCCATCCAGTACCTGCCCTTCACCCAGACCACGATCGGTTTCAAGGTCACCGCCGAGGACGAGAACAAGATCAACGTCAACGTCGCCGCCGTGGCCGCCGTCAAGGTGGGCGACTCCGACGAGCAGGTGCGCGCCGCGGCCAAGCGCTTCCTGGGCAAGCCCAACACGGACCAGGCCATCGCCGACTCCGCCCGCGAGGCGCTCATCGGCTCCCTGCGCTCGATCATCGGCCACATGACGGTCACCGACCTCATCTCCGACCGCGACGCCCTTCAGCGCAACGTCTTCGACGACGCCAAGAGCATCATGGCCAACATGGGACTGGAGATCGACATGCTCCAGGTCTCCGAGATCACCGACGCCGGCGGCTACATCGAGTCCCTGGGCGTGCCCGAGCAGCAGCGCGTCGAGAAGGACGCCCGCATCGCGCGGGCCAACGCCGAGCGCGAGGCCCGCGACGCCGAGGTCACCTCCCGCCAGCAGATCGCCGAGCGCGAGCGCGACCTGTCGCTGCGTCAGGCCCAGCTCAAGGCCGAGACGGACAAGGCCCAGGCCGACGCCGACTCCGCCGGCCCGATCGCCCGCGCCGCCAAGGAACGCGAGATCGCCATCATCGGGCAGGAGGCCGCAGAGGCCAAGGCCGCCCTGACCGAGCGCGAGCTGGACTCCACGGTGCGCAAGCCCGCCGACGCCGCCCGCTACCAGCGCGAGCAGGAGGCTCAGGCCTCCAAGACCGAGGCGCTGCTGCGGGCCCAGGCCGAGGCCGAGCGCACCCGTCTGGACGCCGAGGCCCAGGCCCAGGCCACCGTGGCCCGGGCCGAGGCCGAGGCCAAGGCGACCGCCGCCCGGGCCCGCGCCGAGGCCGAGGCCATCGCGTCCCGGGGTCAGGCCGAGGCCGACACGATCCGCGCCGCCGGTGAGGCCGAGGCCAAGGCCATGAGCGACAAGGCGGACGCCCTGGCCAAGTACGGCGAGGCCGCCACCCGCCAGATGCTGCTGGACAAGGCCCCCGAGATCGCCAGGGCCCTGAGCGAGCCGCTGGCCAGCGTGCGAGACCTGTCGATCATCTCCACCGAGGGCGCCTCCGCCCTGCCCAAGGCGGTGGCCAACAACGTCGAACAGCTCGACCTCATCCTGCGCAGCCTCGTGGGCACCGGACTGACCGACATGGTAGGCGGCCACCTGCCGGGCTCGGACGCCCCCGCCGACGACACCGACCACGCCGAGCACGACAGCCGTGACGGCGGTACCCCGGTCGACGTCGTCGAGCAGCCGGCGCACTGACGCTGAAGCGCCACAGACCGAGAAGGCATCCACGTGGCCAGGTGCGGGACGTCTCCACCGCCCGCACCCGGCCACGTAGCACGCCCCCGTTGCTCCGAGTCGGCAGCGGACAGGTCACCAGCACCGGCACGTGCGGCGGCGGGCTCGCCCGCCTCGGCCCGCGGCCGCTGATGGCCTTGAAGCGCCGGGGCGCTCAGATGTCCTCGAGGGTCTCCCCCTTGGTCTCACGGGCCAGCAGGTAGACCAGGCCGCCCAGGACCAGCATGGCCGCGAAGAAGAGAAAGGCCGGGAAGACGGCCGCCAACGGATGCGCCAGCCCCTGGAGGCTGCCGGAGCCGATCATCGCCCCCATGAGCAGGGGCCCGAGGATCTTGGCGCTCGCACCGATGCCGTAGCCAAGGCCCAGGCCGGTCCCCCGGGCGTCGTTGGGGAACTGCTCGCCGCCGAAGGCGTTGAGGATCCCGAAGGCACCGTCGCCGAAGCCCATCGTGATGCAGATGCCGGTGAAGAAGACGACCCACGAGGTCTCCCAGTGGGCGGAGAAGGCCACGATGACCGCCCCGAGCGCCCCGAGGATCCCGAAGGAGAACAACGTCCAGCGCCGCCCGATCCGGTCGGCGAGCCAGGCCGAGGCCAGGCGCCCGAGCAGATCCACCAGGGAGACCCCCATGAAGAGCGTCCCCACGGCGTCGGCGCCGATGTCGGTGAAGCCGACCTCCAGGAGCGTCTGCCCCCAGGACTGCACGGTGAAGGAGCCCAGGATGAAGCAGAAGGAGCCGGCCGAGACGATGAGCAGGGCCCGCAGGTGCTCGCGCAGCAGCTCTCGGTAGGCGACGCGCGGCCCGGTCCGCACCGGCGGCAGGGCTCCGACGGCGTCGGGACTCAGCTCCAGGGCCCAGGCGATGGACTCGCGGGCCTCGCGCTCGCGGCCCTGGGAGATCAGGAAGCGGGGCGACTCCGGGACGAGCCGGATCCAGGCCAGCAGGAGAATCGGGACGACCCCCAGCGCGATGAGGCCGCGCCAGCTGTCATGCAGGACCCGCTGCGCCAGGGAACCCAGGAAGAGCCCCAGCGGGATGAACACCGAGCCCAGCCCGGCCAGCAGGCCCCGCTGCCTGGTGGGCACGAACTCCTGGACGTAGGGGATGGAGACGATGTTGAGGCCCCCGACGCCCACACCGACCAGCACCCGCAGGAGGGCCAGCATCATCCACCAGCCGGTGGGGGTGAACACCGAGGCCAGGGTGAAGACGGTGAACAGCAGGACGCACCAGAAGAAGGTGCGTCGTCGGCCCATCCGGTCGGCGGCCCGGCCCCACAGGACCGAGCCGAGCACCGTCCCGAGCCCGGAGCACGCCAGGATGACACCGGTCTCGAATCCGCCCAGGCTCCACTCCTTCTGGAGCTGGACGACGGCGAAGCCGATGAGGAACATGTCGAAGAACTCAGAGACGTTGGCGACAATCGCCAGAGCGATGATGCTTCGCTGATGGCCCGTCAGGGGCCGGGAGTCGATCTGCTCCAAAGCGCTGCCGTGCTCCACCGACGGCGCCACGCGTCCTCTTGCTGTGCCCATATGCGACCCAATCTACGGGCAAGGACGGCCGCGTCCGGGGACAGGCCCCGAGTGTGAGAGACACACGCGCTCACGCCTGTACTTGCCCGCCCCCACGGAAGCGGGAAGGATCACCCTTGATGCCCGCCCATGGTTGCACCGTGATGCACCACCGTCACGGCGCCCGTGGCCACGGGCAAGACGCACCCTCATGCACAAGGAGTCCTCCGTTATGAGCGCTGAGCCGCTGCTCACCGACCTCGACCGTCAGACCATCGCGGTGTCCAAGGCCCTGGCCGCCGACGCCGTGGAGAAGGCCGGGTCCGGGCACCCCGGTACGCCGATCTCCCTGGCGGGAGTGGCGTGGCTGCTCTACCAGCGTGAGATGGTCCACGACCCGCTCGACCCGGGCTGGCTGGGACGCGACCGGTTCGTCCTGTCCATCGGGCACGCCTCGCTGATGCAGTACATCCAGCTGTTCCTGGCCGGCTACGACATCGACCTGGAGGGCTTCACGGCCTTCCGCACCCCGGCCGGCCTGCCGGGTCACCCCGAGTTCGGTGAGATTGCCGGGGTGGAGACCACCACGGGCCCGCTGGGGGCGGGTTTCGCCAACGCGGTGGGCCTGGCGATGGCGGCGCGCCGCGAGCACGGGCTGCTCGACGCCGGCACCGCGCTGGGCGAGTCGGTCTTCGACCACTTCGTCTACACGGTCCTGGGCGACGGCTGCATGCAGGAGGGCGTGACCTCGGAGGCCGCCTCCCTGGCCGGCACCCAGCAGCTGGGCAACCTCATCGCCATCTACGACGACAACGACATCTCCATCGAGGGCAACACGGACATCGCCTTCACCGAGGACGTCTCGGCCCGCTTCGAGGCCTACGGCTGGCAGGTGCTCGACGTCGACTGGCGCACCGGCCCCGACGGCTACGCGGAGGACCTCCAGGCGCTGCACGAGGCCATCGTGGCGGCCCGCGCCGAGAGCACGCGCCCGTCGCTGATCCGCCTGCACACGCTCATCGCCTGGCCCGCCCCGACCAAGCAGGGCCAGGCCTCCTCCCACGGCTCCAAGCTCGGGGCCGAGGAGATCGCCGGGCTCAAGCGGGCCCTGGGCCTGGACCCCGAGCAGAGCTTCATCCTTCCCGAGGACGTCGTCTCCCACGCCCGCACGCGGGCCGCCGACAACGCCCGGGCCGCCCGAGCGGGCTGGGAGGAGCGCTTCGCGGCCTGGCAGCGGGCCAACCCCGCCGGTGCCGCGCTGCTGGAGCGTCTTGAGGCCCACCGCCTGCCCGAGGGCCTTGAGGCGGCTCTGCCGACCTGGGAGGTGGGTGAGTCCCTGGCGACCCGTGCGGCGTCGGGCAAGGTGCTCTCCGCCCTGGCCGGCGTGGTGCCCGAGCTGTGGGGCGGGTCGGCGGACCTGGCCGGCTCGAACAACACGACCATGTCCGGCGAGCCCTCCTTCCTGCCCGCCGCTCTGGCGCAGTCCGAGGGCGATGGGCCCTTCGGGCGCACCCTCCACTTCGGTGTGCGCGAGCACGCCATGGGCTCGATCCTCAACGGGATCGCCCTGGACGGACTCACCCGCCCCTACGGGGGCACCTTCATGGTGTTCTCCGACTACATGCGCCCGGCCGTGCGCCTAGCGGCGCTCATGGGGATCGGTCCGGTCTTCGTGTGGTCCCACGACTCCATCGGGGTCGGTGAGGACGGCCCCACCCACCAGCCGATCGAGCACCTGGCGGCGCTGCGAGCGATCCCCGGCCTGGCCGTGGTGCGCCCCGGGGACGCCAACGAGACCGCCGCGGCCTGGGCGGAGATCCTGCGCCGTCACGATGAGCCGGCCGGCATCGCCCTGTCGCGTCAGAACCTCACCGTGAGCGCCTCCGCTGCCGCTGCCGCCGAGGGCGTGCGCCGCGGCGCCTACGTCCTGGCCGAGGCCACCGACGCCGATGGGCGCCAGACGGCCCCCGAGGTCGTCCTGATCGCCACCGGCTCCGAGGTCGGGGTGGCCGTGGCCGCCCGGGACATCCTTCAGGAGGAGGGCACCCCCACCCGGGTGGTCTCCGCCCCCTGCCTGGAGTGGTTCGCCCAGCAGGACGCCGCCTACCGGAAGCAGGTGCTGCCGGCCGGCACCGCCAGGGTCGCCATCGAGGCGGGCATCGCCCTGGGCTGGCGCGAGATCGTTGGCGACGCCGGTGAGATCGTCTCCATCGACCACTACGGTTCCTCCGCCCCCGGCACCGCCCTGTTCGAGGAGCACGGCTTCACCGGACGCGACGTCGCCCAGCGGGCCCGCCAGGCGCTGGCCCGCACCCGCGGCTGACGCCCAGCCCGCCCGCCGCCCCACCAGCACCGAGCCGGGCATTTTTCGCGTAGCCCTACAGAAAAACCGTAGGGCTACGCGAAAAATGCCCGGCTCGACGTGTGGGGAATAGATGTCGGTGGACCCCGATACTCTCCGGTCATGCCCGCATCGAAGAGTCCCAAGGCCCCCAAGGTCTCCTACTGCTGCACCGAGTGCGGCTGGTCCAGCCCCAAGTGGATGGGCCAGTGCCGCGAGTGCCGCGAGTGGGGAACCCTGGAGGAGACTCAGGTCTCCGGCTCCCCGAGCGGGGGTACCGGTGGCGCCCTGAGCGCCGGCGCCGTGCGGCCGACGGTGGCCGCCCGCCCCATCGGGGAGGTCAGCGCCACGGAGGCCCGGGCCCGCCCCACCGGGGTGGGCGAGCTGGACCGGGTTCTGGGCGGCGGGATCGTGCCGGGCGCCGTCGTGCTGCTGGCCGGCGAGCCCGGGGTCGGCAAGTCCACACTGCTGCTCGACGTCGCCGCGAAGGCCGCCGCCGTGGCGCGCAAGCGCGGGGACGGGCCGGTCCTCTACGTCACCGGGGAGGAGTCAGCCTCGCAGGTGCGGCTGCGGGCCGAGCGCATCGACGCCCTGGATCCCGGGCTGCTCCTGGCCGCGGAGACCGAGCTGGGGGCCCTGCTGGGGCACGTGGAGGCGACCGGTCCCTCCCTGCTGGTGGTGGACTCGGTCCAGACCATCGCCTCGGCCCAGGTCGAGGGCAGTGCCGGGGGCGTCACCCAGGTGCGGGCCGTGGCCGGCGCACTCATCGCGGTGGCCAAGGAGCGCAACATCCCGGTGCTGCTCGTGGGTCACGTCACCAAGGACGGCGGGATCGCCGGGCCCCGGGTCCTGGAGCACCTGGTCGACGTCGTCACCCAGTTCGAGGGGGACCGCCACGCCCGCCTGCGGCTGCTGCGGGCCGTCAAGAACCGCTACGGCCCCACCGATGAGGTCGGCTGCTTTGACCTGGGTGAGCGGGGCATCGTGGGGCTGGCGGACCCCTCGGGCCTGTTCCTGTCCGCCGCCCGCTCCGAGGTGCCGGGCACCTGCGCCACCGTGACCCTGGAGGGGCGCCGCCCCATGCCGGTGGAGATCCAAGCGCTCGTGGCCCCCACCAACGCCGGCTCCCCGCGGCGCACCACCTCCGGGGTGGACCACTCGCGCACGGCCATGGCGCTGGCCGTCCTCAGCGCCCGACTGCGGGTGGACACCTCCAGCGCGGACGTCTACGTCTCCACCGTGGGCGGGGCGCGCGCCGTCGAGCCGGCCACGGACCTGGCCGTGGCCATCTCCGTGGTCTCGGCCGCGCGCAACCTGCCCACGCCCGCCGGCCTGGTGGCCTTCGGCGAGGTGGGGCTCACCGGTGAGGTGCGGGCCACGGTCGGCATCCAGCGGCGCCTGGCGGAGGCCTCGCGTCTCGGCTTCGATCGGGCGATCGTGCCGCTGGCGGGCTCGGCCGAGCTGCGCGAGGTCGCCGGGATGCAGGTGCTGCCGGTGGCGCACGTGGGTGAGGCCATGGGGGCGGCGCTCCCGCGCGGCTGACAGGACAGCACGCCAACATGGGCAGCACGGCCAACGCAGGCAATGCAGGCAACGCAGGCAATGCAGGCAAACCCCGGGGTGAGGGGCGGACAGGGTGCCGAGCAGCCGACGTGTCCGCCATGGACTCGCCGGGCGGCGTCAACAGACCGACTGGTCCAGTGTGGGAAGGCCCTCTCCGAAGGTCGGCCCGCCTGCCGATACCATGGGGGCGTGAGCACCGGGGTGTGCGCTCACCTGGATGCTGTGAGACCCGAAGGCCTCAGCACGGTCCGCGCCCCGGCAGGCTCACTGTGCGATCCCTCCCCCAGGACACCGCGAGATCAGGAGAGATGATGATCGAGGCCGCTGGCCAGCTGCACGAGACGCTTGCGCTCGTCGCTCCCGGCACCGTCCTTCGTGACGGCCTGGAGCGGATCCTGCGCGGACGTACCGGGGCGATCATCGTGCTGGGCTTCGACCCGGTGGTGGAGGCCATCTCCTCGGGCGGCTTCCACCTCGACGTCGAGCTCTCCGCGGCCCGCCTGCGTGAGCTGGCCAAGATGGACGGCGGCGTCGTCGTTGACATGGACACCGCCCGAATCCGGCGTGCCAACGTCCAGCTGCTGCCCAACGCCTCGATCCAGACCTCGGAGACGGGCATGCGTCACCGCACCGCCGAGCGCGTGGCCCGCCAGACCGGGTACCCGGTCATCTCCGTGAGCCAGTCCATGCGGATCATCTCCCTGTACGTCGACGGCAAGCGCCATGTCCTGGAGCCCAGCGAGTCGATCCTGGCCAGCGCCAACCAGGCCCTGTCCGCCCTGGAGCGATACAAGGCCCGCCTCGACCAGACCTCCGCCGGCCTGGACTCCCTGGAGATCGAGGACCTCGTCACCGTCCGTGACGTCACCTCGGTGCTTCAGCTCATGGAGATGGTTCGCCGCATCTCCGCCGACATCGACTCCTACGTCCTGGAGCTGGGCACCGACGGGCGCCTCCTGGCCCTCCAGGTCGAGGAGCTCACCCGGGGCCTGCTCGCCGAGCACGGCTTCCTCTTGGAGGACTACCTGCCCGAGGGGCTGGACACGGCCACCGTCGATGCGCGCCTGAAGTGGGTGGGCTCCCCCGCCCTCCTGGACCTGGCGATGGTGGCGCGCTCCATGGGCCTGGGCGGCATCGACGGCCAGGACCTGGACGCTCAGGTCTCCCCGCGCGGCCTGCGGATCCTCTCCAAGATCCCGCGTCTGCCCGTGGTGACGGCGCGCGCCGTCGTCGAGCAGTGGGGGTCCCTGCAGGGGGTCCTTGGCGCCACCATCGAGGAGCTCGAGGCCGTCGATGGCGTGGGCGCGCAGCGGGCCCGGACCCTGCGCGACGGGCTGTCACGGCTGGCGGAGATCTCCGTCGTCGAGCGCTACTCCTGAGCTGCCCGGTCGCGAGGCCTTGACGCCCCGCCCGGTTCCACCCGGCCGCAGAAGACCCTCAACTGACGACGAAGACCCGGTCCTCAGTGAGGTCCTTGCCCCCCATGACGAAGCGGAAACGGTAGGTCCCTGCCCCCGCGGCGCTGCCCGGGGCGGTCTGCGCCTGGCCCGCTGAAGGGCTCGCAGGGGAGGAGGCAGTGGCACTCGGACTCGACGTCGGGGAGGCCGATGCACCGGCCGAAGCAGCCGGGGAGGCCGGTGCAGCGGTGGCCGCCGCGCAGTCGGAGGTGGCCGCGTTGCCGTTCCAGGTCACGGTGACCTCGGCGCCCTTGCCCACCGGCAGGAGGAGGGCCCGCTCGGTCTGGCCCACGGGACACGTCAGGGAGTCCCACACCTGCTGAGAGCCCGAGGAGACCCTCACCCCCAGGGTCTGGCTGCCGACGTCGATCAGGCAGGGCGCCTGGCCGCTGTTGACCAGGGAGATGGAGAAGGTCGCCCCGGCGCCGACACCGACGGACTCGGGCCCCTGCACCGTGCTCGACAGGGCCGAGGGGTCACACTTACCCGGCGTGGGGTAGACGGTGTGCACCTGAGCTGCGGCGCGCTCCTCATCCTGGGTGCGGATGGTGTTGCGGGCCCAGAGGTAGCCGACAACGATGGTCACGATGAGCAGCAGGAGGATCAGCAGGACTCCGCCCAGTACCAGGGCACGGCGCAGACCGTAGCGGGGCTGTGGCGGGACCGGCTTGCGCAGGCGCCCGCTGCGGGGCTGGTCCGGCCTCTGCGGGATCGAGTCGGGAGCGCCGGTGAGTCGCCCGCCGCCGATGCGGGCCCACTGGAGGCCCGCACCCCAGCCGTTTTTTCGGCGACGATCGGAGCGGGCGGCCTGAGTCGAGCTCGTCCGGGCGGAGCGGGCGGTTCCCGGAGCGGCCTGCCGTGAGCGGGATGTCGAGGTTCCCTGGCCGCCCTGGGGGGACCTGCGGTTCTTGCCGGCCTGGGCCGGCGTGCCCGAGTGCCCGCCGGTGGGTCTGCCCGTCTGCCCCGAGTGCAGGGGGTGTCCGGTGGACTTGGCGCCTGAAGCGCGGCCGCCCCGTCCCTTGGCCTGGGAGGATCTGGGCGCCCCGCCGGAGCGGGCTGAGGCCGGCTGCCCGGCGCCCGACCGCGGCCCGCCGCCGGAACCACCCTGCCGGTGGGGCCGGGACTGGGAGCCCGAGGACGAACGCCCCGATGAGGAGCCTGCGCCACGACGGGCTGAGCCTCGTCGTCCTGCGCTTTCCCCATGGTTGCGTCCGCGTCCTTTGGCCATGGTCACGACTCTACCGGCGCCACGACTCCAGGCCCGTGAGCGCCCCGCCCCGGCGATGCGCAGGCCCGTGAGACCTTCGTCGTTGTCCGCGCGGGGCCGACGCCGGCTGCCCGGCGCCGCACGGGTTCCGAGGGCCGGTCCCCCACCGCCCTGTGCGTCCCCGGCCGTCCGGCGGGGCGGTACGCGGATCGGTGGGCGGTTAGGGGAGGCGGTAGGTGGCGCCGTCGTCGTCGGTGGCGATGAGCCCGTCGGTCAGGAGGGTGGCCAGGGCGCGCACCGGCTGCTGGGGATCGGGGGCTCCGCCGGAGGCTCGCGCCCCCGCCCTGGCGGCGCAGGCCATGAGCTCACCGGCCTCGACGCACCGCCCGTCGGGGGCCTTGCGCAGGCGGGCCATGACCAGCCCGCGGGCCTGGCGGTCGGTGCCGTGCCAGGCCTGAGTGCGACGTCGGCCCGCGTGGATGTCCGCGGGACGGCCGGCAGCCAGCCAGGCACAGCTCGCCCGCCACGGGCAGGCCCCGCAGTCCGGCTCGCGGGCGGTGCACACCAGGGCGCCGAGCTCCATGACGGCCACCGACCAGTGAGCGGCGGTGGCGTCGTCGTCGGGCAGCAGGCTCAGTGCCCGCTCACGCTCGGCCCGGTTGAGGCTGGGGGCAGGAAGGGCCTGACCTGCGACAGCGCGGGCCAGGACCCGCCTGACATTCGTGTCCAGCACGAGGGCGCGCCGGCCGTGGGCGAAGGCCAGGACCGCGCCGGCCGTGTACTCCCCCACCCCGGGCAGAGCCAGAAGGGCGTCCAGGTCATCGGGTAGGACGCCGCCGTGCTGCTCGACGACGCTGCGGGCGCACTCGATGAGCCGCAGGGCCCGGCGCGGGTAGCCCAGGCGCCCCCAGACCCGCAGCACCTCAGCGGTGGGGGCCTGGGCGAGCTCGGTGGGGCCGGGCCAGCGCCGCATCCACTCCTGCCAGGCGGGGACGACACGGGTCACCGGGGTCTGCTGGCTCATGACCTCCGAGACGAGGACCTCCCACGGGGTCGTACCAGAACGGCGCCACGGCAGATCACGGGCGTGGGCGTCATACCAGGCCATGACGTCCTGCGCCGAGGGCTCGGCCGGATCGGCAGGCGGCGCCGGCTTGGCCGAGGTCGCAGCAGTGAGCGTGTCGTCAAGGGCGGGGCGGGCGGGCACGGGGGACACCGTAGCGGCAAGACCTTGGGCGGGGCCGGATACCTTCGTCACCAGCCGGCGAGAATCGTCGCACTCCCGCGCGTTCGTACGGTAGGCCTCCGGTTCGTACCCTTACCCTACGAACCCGAGGCTTAACCTACGAACGCACGGGCGTCCCCGGTGATGAGCATGGTGAAGCCGAGCGTGGAATCGTTCCCGCTGCCAACGATCGTCTTGAGCCCGGACGCCAGGAGCAGCAGCCCGACGGCGCCACACAGGACGAGCACGATCCAGCCGGACCCGGTTGTGGCGGTACGGCGGACCAACCTGTCGGTCACCGGCACAGCGGGTGCTCGCCCGGGACGACGCACCGGAGGCATGGACGTCTGAGCCTCGGGGACTCCCTGGAGCGCAGCGACGGGAACGGGGACCGGAGGGGCCGATGGCTGCTGGCTGCTCGGTCGGCCGTCGTTCGATCGACCGCCGCCACCCCGGCCGTACCCGGCCGAGTCGTACTGACCGGGTGCCCTCTGAGGAGTGGCCCCACCGTAGGGGGCGGGCCGGCTCCCGGGTTGGCGACAGGGAGCGGGCCGGCCGTAGGAAGAGCCTGTCGGTGGTTGCGTCATGGGAACCTCTTCATCAAGGTGGTCCGCACCAGATCGCGGGCGGTGGGGTGCCGTGAGCGTATTCCACACCGACCGCGACCGCACCGCCTCCAAGGGGCCAGTCCTCCCCATGGACCGAGAATGCTGGAGGAGGCTGCGCGTCCTCGACGTCCACCGTGTGCGCCCCGACTCAGGGGCGGTTCAGGCCCTGACGGCGCTCCTGCCTCGCTCGCAGTCCCTGCTGCACACCGAGCACGCCGTTGAGCTCGACGTACTCGCCCGTCTCCTGGGTGTATCCGCGCGCGACCGCCCACTCCCAGATGCGGTCCAGCTCGGCGGTGCCCTTTGCCTCCAGCGCCTGGCTGCTGACACCGGACCAGGTTAGACCGGCCAGCACGAATGCCTTGCCGTCGGGGTCGACGACGTGACCCTCGGCGTGACGGATCTGAACCCTGCCTGCGGCGGCGCTCAGGGCCGCCGGTGCGCCGGAGACCTTGACGAACAGCCCCGTGCGCGACCGGGGCCAGGGGACGTCGCGGCCCCTGCCGCCGGCCCCGATGTGGATGCCGGTGGCGTCGAACACCGTACGCACCGACATGAGGAACAGGATGCCGAGCAGCAGGAACAACCCGAGGAGCAGCAGGACGACAAAGCCGACCGTCGCCCCGTTGGCAAGGAGCTCCTTGACCGCCGCAACCAGGCACACCAGCCCAAAACCGCCGCCCACGAGGAACTGGATACGGCTGGCGGTCGTCGCCGTGGACTTGAGAACCAGCCTGTCCTGATCCACGGGGATGGGGCCGAGCTGGGAGGGCTGGTAACCGGATTGTGGGGCCGAGGAGAACTGCGGGCCAACCGGAACGTCATAGGGAGCCGGCTGACCCGCTCCGGGCCGGACGTACTGACCGTACTGGCCGGCAGCGGCCTGACTCGTCTGGCCGTACTGAGCCTGAGGTCCGGGGACACCGGCTTGACCGTACTGGTTCTGCTGGGCGGGATCGCCGTACTGACCATACTGGCCGTACTGACCGGGCTGACTGTAGGGGCCGTTGACCGGTGGCTGGCTCATGAGCACTTTCCTCACAGGTTCTTGGATGTACGGGAATACGACAAGACCTCGTCAGGCTACCGCGACGCCCCCGATGCAGCCCCGGTAGAACTCCCCATCGTCTCCTGGCCGCCCTCGGCGGCTATCTGCCACCGGTGAGACGGCGCAGCACCCTCACCCGCGGGGACCACGTCGCGGGACGGACGACCGTGCCCGTGGTCTCACGTTCGGCGTTGTCAAAGAGGTCCTCGACGACGGCATCGTGCAGGGGCTCAACCACGGCCGAGAACATGAGCCGCATGGCGCCACGGGTACGGCCGATGAGGACGTGGCGGATGCGGGTGCGCTTCTCGTCCAGGGCGTCGAGACTCAGCTCGTGGGCACCGATGATCCCTGTTCGCGGACGGAAGGTGAACCGCACTCGCCGGCCGGGCTCGTACTCGCTGACGTAGTAGCAGATGGCTCCGTGGCCGCCGTCGGCTCCCAGCGCCAGTGGCCGGTCCAGGACCATCGGCGGCCAGTACCGCGAGGGCCAGAGTCGATCGTCCTTCTGCCCGAGCCCGTTGAGCAGGGCGCCCAGGGGCTCGAGCGAAGCGTTGATGACACGTTCGTGAACGTTGCGGATCATGGGTGCTCCTCCACGGTTATCGCATGGCTGTCGCACAGTTGTCGGCTGCTTGTCCAAAAGGATCGCACCCAACCATGAGATCACACGGGACCGCGGCCCGCCGCAGCGAAGCGCACCCGGCCCACCCAGGGTGGTCAGCTCACAGGTGCAGGAGCATGCGGGCGTTGCCCAGGGTGTTGGGCTTGACCCGGGCCAGGTCGAGGAACTCAGCCAGGCCGTCGTCGTGGGAGCGCAGCATCTCGGCGAAGACGTCCATACCCACCGGGGTACCCTCGATGGGCACGAAGCCGTGGGCCCCGAAGAAGGGCTCCTCGAAGGTCAGGCAGAACACCCGCTTGAGCCCCATCTCCCGGGCCTGCGCGATGAGCTCACGCAGGATGGCCGACCCCAGTCCGGTCCCCACGGCGTCGGGGTGGACGGCCAGGGTACGCACCTCGGCGAGGTCATCCCACATGACGTGCAACGCCCCACAGCCCACGATCCTGGGCTCGGCCGGCACCTCTCCGCCGTCTGCCCCACCGGGCCCGGCGTCGCCGGGGATCTCCTCGGCGACGATGAACTCCTGGATGTCCTCGAAGTAGGAGATGAGGTCCTTGGAGACCAGGACGCGCCGCTCGGCGTAGGGACGCACCAGCTCAGCGATGGGGCGCACGTCCGCCGGGCGCGCCGGGCGCAGGATGCGGCGGGAGTCGTCGACCCCGTAGACCTCGGCCCGACGTGTCGTCCGGCCGGCGAGCAGGTGTTCATGTGTCATGACAGCAGTGCTGTTCATCGTTGTCCGCATTCAGTTAGGGCTCAGTTCTGGTCTTGGGCCCCGTGAGCCGGCGTTCCACCGGCGACGCCGGAGCCGCGAGCAGACCGCAGCGCGATCCGGGCCCACATCCTGCCACGTTCGCGGTTCATCGAGAACCGCCTCCCTTCTGGCCGCGGGCCTCGGCGAGCTCCAGGACGGCGCGGGCGGTGGCGTCGTCGACGATGAGATCGGTGGCGGTCCGGGCGCGCAGCGCGGCCAGCAGGGCGCGGGCCTTGCCGGTTCCCGCAGCCACGCACAGGCGGCGCGGAATGCGGGCGAGCTGGGCGGGAGTCGGGCCGGTGGCCCGGGCGTTGAGGGTGACGTCGCGCCAGGAGCCGTCGGCACGCAGCAGGACGGTGCACACGTCCCCCACCACGTTCTGGCGGCGCAGGACGGCCTGGTCCCGGGCCGTGAGGTGGCCACCCTCATAGACCTGGGAGGGCAGGGCCCCGTTGAGGGCGTCGAGGGCGCCGACGCCGAAGACGGCCAGGCTCGCGCGCCGCGCCACCGACAGGACCCGCTTGACCGAGCGCTCCGACCACATGGCCTCGCGGGTGGCCACATGGTCGAAGAAGGCCGGCACCGGGAAGGAGATCGTGCGCGCCCCCAGCGACATGCGCATCTGGGAGAGCACCTCACCGGCGCTGGGCCCCTCACGCATGGGATCCGAGGCGCCGTTGAGCTGGACGACGGTCAGCCCCGGAACGGGCCGCGAGGGCAGGGCGGCGCTGACCTCCGACATGGTGGTGCCCCAGGCGACGCCGACGACGACGCCTCCTGCGCCGACGTCCCGGCCCGCCCCGCCGGCCGCGCCGCGGTTCTCGCCCTCGGGGCCACCCGACTCAGGCGCACCGGCGCCTTCGGCCCCGCCCTGCTCGGCCAGGGCCCCGATGAGGTCGACCATGTGCGCGGCGGCGACGGAGGCGACCTGCTGGAGGCGGTGGATCTCCGTGGTGCCCTCGCGCACCGGGACGATATGCGTGCGGACCCCGAAGACCTGCGCCATCCGCCCCTCCAGGGAGCCGGCGCCACCGGGCTGGACCAGGCTGACCCGCACGACGCCCTCCTGGCGGGCACGCGCCAGGAGCCGGGAGACGGTGGAGCGGGACACCCCCAGGTGGTGGGCGATCACCTCCATCGTCTCGCCCTGGACGTAGTACATGGAGGCCGCCTCGTAGGCGCGCAGGAGGCCACCGGGGTCGGCGGTACTCGCCGCGCCCCCGACGGCGTCAGAAGCGGTTCTGCCAGTCACGTCATCCTCCTTCTTCTCCTCTTATCGACTTCTCCTCTTATCGACGACGGTGCCGTTCCACACAGCCGTCCCGTGCGGCGGGAGGGCGAGCCTCCCGGACACGACATCAGACGTCCCGGCGAGGAGGGCTGTACGCACAGATCAGCGGACATTCTTGTGGATACCTCAAAAGCCGTCTGCACATTAGTGCACGCACCTTGCGCATTCTCCCACACGCGGCGGACAGTGGTGTCCGACACCACAGACGGGCCGTGCGAGCGCGACGGAACACGTCGAGCCCCGGCGCCGGAAGCCGGGCTCTGACCTGCATCCGACCCGGCACCCCGGTCAACGCCGACCGGCCCCGCACAGCCTCACCAGTTTCGACCTCACGACACGTAGGAGCCCAGGAGCCATGACCTCCACCCGCAAGCCCTCCTCCAAGAAGACCCCCTCCCGCAGCTCCGGCCCGGCTGGCCCCGCCGCCCCCTCCTACCCCGCACCCATCCAGGACACCGCGCTCAACGCCGCCCAGCGCGAGCGCGCTCTGGAGGAGATGACCTCGGCCGAGGGCCTGGACGTCCTCGTCGTCGGCGGAGGCGTCACCGGCGCCGGCATCGCCCTGGACGCGGCAGCCCGCGGCCTGCGCACCGGCATCGTGGAGATGGGCGACTGGGCCTCGGGCACCTCCTCGTGGTCCTCCAAGCTCGTCCACGGCGGCCTGCGCTACCTCTACCAGCTCAACTTCGCCCTCGTGCACGAGGCCCTTACCGAGCGCGGCCGCCTGCTGAGCACCACCGCACCGCACCTGGTCAAGGCCCAGCCCTTCCTGTGGCCGCTCAAGCACCACTACGAGCGCTCCTACTCCGCCGTCGGCGTAGGCATGTACGACGCCCTGGCCCTGGCCGGCGCCCGCGGCCGCAAGACCGTGCCGATCCAGCGTCACCTGGGCCGCAAGGGCACCTCCGCCCTGGCCCCCTCCCTGGACACCAGCGGCCTGGCCGGCTCCATCCGCTTCTTCGACGCCCGGGTCGACGACGCCCGCCTGGTCATCGACCTGGTGCGCACCGCCGTCGGCCTGGGGGCGCTGGCCGCCAACCGCACGAAGGTCACCGGCTTCCTCACCGACGAGCGCGGCCACGTCCACGGCGCCCGCGTCACCGACCTGGCCACCGGCACCGCCCACGAGATCCGGGCCAAGCGCACCATCAACGCCGCCGGCGTGTGGACCGAGGACGTCCAGGACCTGGCCACCGACGCGGGCGGTCTGAAGGTCCTGGCCTCCAAGGGCATCCACATCGTGGTCCCCAAGGAGGCCATCGACGCCGAGACTGGCGTCTTCCTGCGCACCGAGAAGTCCGTCCTGTTCATCATCCCCTGGCCCGAGTACTGGGTCATCGGCACCACCGACACCCCCTGGGACCTGGACGTCTCCAAGCCCGTGGCCACCGCCACCGACGTCGACTACATCCTCGAGCACGCCAACTCCGTGCTGTCGCGGCCCATCACCCGCGATGACATCATCGGCGTCTACGCGGGCCTGCGCCCCCTGCTCCAGCCCAAGCTCAAGCCGGGCGCTCAGGCCGCCTCCACGAAGGTCTCCCGCGAGCACACGGTCACCCGCATCGCCCCGGGGCTGACCGCCATCGCCGGCGGCAAGCTGACCACCTACCGGGTCATGGCCTCCGACGCCGTCGACCACGCCCTGGGCGAGGCCCTGTCCCACGCCCACCCCTGCGCCACGCAGGAGCTGCCCCTGGTGGGTGCGGCCGGCTACCACGCCCTGGCAAAGCGGGCCGGACGGATCGCCGGTGAGCGCGGCTGGACCCTGGAGAGGGTCACCCACCTGCTGGACCGCTACGGCGACGAGACCCCGGTCCTGCTTCAGGCCATCGACGCCGCCGACCCCGAGGAGCGTCTGGGCGAGCCGCTGGCGGAGGCCCCCACCTACCTGCGCGCCGAGGTCGTCTGGGCCGTCACCCACGAGGGCGCCGAGAGCCTCGACGACGTCCTGCTGCGCCGCGTGCGCCTGGACCTCTCGCACCGCGACCGGGGCCTGGCCGCCGCCGACGAGATCCTGGCGATCATGGCACCGCTGCTGAACTGGTCGGACAAGGACGTCGCCGCCCAGAAGGAGGCCTACGCTCAGCGCGTGGCCCAGATCGCCGCGGCCGAGGCCGAGCTGACCGACGCTGCCGCGGTGGCGCACATCACTGAGCCGATCTAGTCTCCTGTGGGCCGAGCGGACCGCACCCGGTGCCGCTCGGTCCACAGGCTCCCCGTGGTGCCCGCAGATTCCGGCGGAGGCGGGCACCACGACCACCCAACCACCGCCGACGAACCGGACCTCGCAGTCCCGATTGAACCCGCACACCGTCGTGCAGAAAGAGAGCCGCACATGTCTGCGAGCCTGACCCAGATCTTCGCCTCGGAGGCCCTGGGGACATTCCTTCTCATCCTTCTGGGCTGCGGCGTCGTCGCCGGTGTCGCGCTGCCCGGCTCCAAGGCCAAGGACGGCGGCTGGATCGTCATCACCATGGCCTGGGGTCTGGCGGTCTTCGTGGGCGTCTACGCCGCCTACAAGACCGGCGCACACCTCAACCCGGCCGTCACCATCGGTCTGGCGGTCGCCGGACGGGACCTGGCCGAGGGGATCCCCGCCTCGGCGACCACCATCCTGGTTTACTTCGCTGCCCAGATGGTGGGCGCCATCCTGGGCGCCACCGCCGTGTGGCTGTCCTACAAGAAGCAGTTCGACCAGAAGGCCGACGCCGCCGCCAAGCTCGGCGTGTTCGCCACCGGCCCGGCGGTGCGCTCCTACGGATGGAACGTCGTGACCGAGGCCGTGGGCACCTTCGTGCTGCTGGCCTGGATCATCGCCTCGGGCAAGACCCCCTCGGGCCTGGGCCCGCTGGCCGTGGCCCTGGTCATCGTCGTCATCGGTCTGAGCCTGGGCGGCCCCACCGGCTACGCCATCAACCCGGCCCGTGACCTGGGCCCGCGCATCGCACACGCCCTCCTGCCGATCCCCGGCAAGGGCGACTCGGACTGGGCCTACTCCTGGGTCCCGGTCGTCGGTCCGATCATCGGCGCCGTCGCCGCCGGGCTCATCGTCCCCCACATCGCCGGACTGTTCTGAGCCCGGCTCCTCCCCTCATACACAGTCACAGCCCCTCACAACGCAGTGAAAGGACATTTCCTTGACCCCCAACAGCACAGCTGACAGCGACGAGAAGAAGTACGTCCTGGCCATCGACCAGGGCACGACCTCCTCACGCGCCATCCTGTTCAACCACGACGGCGAGATCGTCGCCGTCGACCAGAAGGAGCACGAGCAGATCTTCCCGCGTGCCGGCTGGGTCGAGCACGACGCGAACGAGATCTGGGACAACATCCGCTCCGTCGTCGGCGAGGTGCTCGCCAAGGCACAGATCAACCGCCACGAGATCGCCTCGGTGGGTATCACCAACCAGCGTGAGAGCGCCGTCGTGTGGGACAAGAACACCGGCGAGCCCGTCTACAACGTCATCGTCTGGCAGGACACCCGCACCCAGAAGATCTGCGACCGCCTGGCCGGCGAGGACGGCCCGGACAAGTACAAGGACCGCGTCGGCCTGGGGCTGGCCACCTACTTCGCCGGCCCCAAGGTCGCCTGGATCCTGGAGAACGTCGCGGGCGCCCGCGAGCGTGCCGAGGCCGGCGACCTCCTCATGGGCACCATGGACACCTGGACGCTGTGGAACCTCACTGGCGGGGTCAACGGCGGGGTGCACGCCACGGACGTCACCAACGCCTCGCGCACGATGCTCATGAACATCGACACCCTGGACTGGAACCCCGAGATCTGCGCGGACATGGGCATCCCCGTCTCCATGCTCCCCGAGATCCGTCCCTCCTCGGGCGTCTTCGGATACGGCCGCAAGAACGGTCTGCTGGTGGACACCCCCATCAGCGGCATCCTCGGCGACCAGCAGGCGGCCACCTTCGGGCAGGCCTGCTTCGAGAAGGGCCAGGCCAAGAACACCTACGGCACCGGCTGCTTCATGCTCATGAACACGGGCACCACCCCGGTGCGCAGTGAGAACGGGCTGCTGACCACCGTGTGCTACCAGATCGGGGACGAGCCGGCCGTCTACGCCCTGGAGGGCTCGATCGCCGTGGCCGGCTCGCTGGTGCAGTGGCTGCGCGACAACCTGGGCATCATCGCCGACTCCAAGGACATCGAGGCCCTGGCCTCCAGCGTCGAGGACAACGGCGGGGCCTACTTCGTGCCGGCCTTCTCCGGACTGTTCGCCCCGCACTGGCGCCCTGACGCCCGCGGCGCCCTGGTGGGTCTGACCCGTTACGTCAACAAGGCGCACATCGCCCGGGCCGTGGAGGAGTCCACCGCCTACCAGACCCGCGAGGTCCTCGAGGCCATGAACGCCGACTCAGGACAAGCCCTGACCGAGCTCAAGGTCGACGGCGGCATGACCCGCGACGAGCTGCTCATGCAGTTCCAGGCCGACCAGGTGGGTGTGCCCGTGGTGCGCCCGAAGGTCGCCGAGACCACGGCGCTGGGGGCCGCCTACGCCTCCGGTATCGCGGTGGGCTTCTGGTCGGGCACCCAGGACGTCATCGACAACTGGGCCGAGGACAAGCGCTGGGAGCCGACCATGGAGGAGGCCGAGCGCGAGCGGCTCTTCCGCAACTGGAACAAGGCCGTCCAGCGCACCCTGGACTGGGTCGACGAGGACGTGATCGAGTAGGGACCGCGTTCGGCAGAGCTCATGCGGTGGTCGCCGGCTTAGCGGCCGCCTGAGCTCCCAGTATCCCGGACGCCGCCGACGGGCCCGCCTCCCCACGGGCCCGTCGGCGGCGTCCTTGCGCGTCACTAGTCCTCTCATACACTGTCGAGCCGCTTGAATGGCCGGTAGATTCCTGGGTGGCGCTCCCCGGCCCGCCCCGGGGAGTCCTTCCCGTCCCCTGCGAGGAGTCCCTGTATGACGGCTCACCCACCCGCTGCCCACGTGTCCCCACCCGCCTCGGCACCATCGGCCTCGACGCCGGCACTGCCCGTCGATGCCTCCGACGAGCTCTCCGGCACTGGCGCCTCGGCCGGCGCCCCCACGGGCGCACGGATTCTCGAGCAGATCGAGTGGGCCGACGTCGTGCGCATCGCAGCAGTGGGCCTGGCGGCGCTGGGTGCCTGGATCGCGGAAGCGGCGGGCACGCCCGGCTGGGTGGTGGGCGCCGTCGGGACGGTGGTGCTGGCGGTGGGCTGCTGGCCGCTCCTGATCGAGGCGGTGGGCGACTTGCGCGAGCGGCGCATGAGCATGGAGCTCTCAATGCTGCTGGCCATCGTGGCGGCCGCCGCCATCGGCGAGTGGGTGACCGCCCTGGCCGTGACCGTCTTCGCGCTGTGCGCCGAGATCCTGGAGGAGCTGTCCATGGATCGGGGGCGCGATGCCCTGACCGACCTCATGTCCTTCCTGCCACAGACCGCGCGGGTGGTGGGAGCCCCCAAGGCCGCTGATTCCGCCGAGTCCTCGCAGTCCTCCGGGGTCACTGAGGTCCCCCTGGACGAGGTGCGCCCGGGGCAGGTCATCGCCCTGAGTCCCGGGGGCCGGGTACCGGCCGACGGCGTCGTGCGCAGCGGCCGGGCCGACGTCGACCAGTCCCGGATCACCGGGGAGGCGCTGCCCGTGCAGGTCGGGCCGGGTGACCGGGTCCCGGCCGGCTCCATCACCCGCGGCGCCCTGGAGCTCGAGGTGGAGCGGGTCGGCGAGGAGTCCTCCTACGGGCGGATCGTGGCAGCGGTGCGTCACGCCCAGTCATCGCGCGCGCCGGTCCAGCGCCTGGCCGACCGGCTGGCGGCCCGCATCGTCTACCTGGCGCTGGCGGCGGCCCTGGTCACCTTCCTGGTCACCCGGGACGTGCGGGCCACGATCTCGGTCATCATCGTGGCCGGGGCCTGCGGGGTGGCCGCGGGCACTCCCCTGGCGGTCCTGGCGGCCATCGCCCGCGCCGCCCGCTGCGGGGCCTTCGTCAAGGACGGCACCCACCTGGAACAGCTCTCCGCAGTGGACACGGTGGTGGTGGACAAGACCGGGACCCTCACCGTGGGCGCGCCGCGGGTCGTGAGCGTCCGCCCCACCGAGGCCGCCGCCGGGGAGGACGAGGTGCTGGCCCTGGCGGCCGCGGCGGAGTGGAACTCCGAGCACCCCATCGGCCGGGCCATCTACGCCGAGGCCGCCGTGCGCGACCTGACGGTGCCGGTGCCCGGCGACGTCGCCTACTCCCCCGGAGCCGGCGTGAGCACCCACGTCGAAGGGCGCCGGATCACCGTGGGGCGCTGCCGGGGGCAGGGGCACCAACCGGGGCGGGACACTGACGGCTGCGGCGACGAGGCCGCCCTGAGCACCGAGTCCGACCCGGAGGCGCCGTCGGCCACCTCAGTGGTGGAGGTGCGGGCCGACGAACAGCTCCTGGGCACCATCGCCATGGCCGACAGGCTGCGCCAAGGCGCGGCCACCGCCGTGCGCGACCTGAGTGACATGGGCCTGGAGATCCTCATGCTCACCGGCGACTCGGCCGCCTCCGCGCGCCACGTGGCCGGCCTGCTCGGCCTGAGCGAGGAGCAGGTGCGCGCCGACCTGCTGCCCACCGACAAGGAGGAGGTCGTCGACTCGCTGCGCCGGGCGGGCAAGCGGGTGGCCATGGTGGGCGACGGCGTCAACGACGCCCCCGCCCTGGGCGCCGCCGACGTCGGCATCGCCATGGGCACCGGCACGGACGTGGCCCGCGAGGCCGGGGACGTGGTCCTCGTGGGCTCAGCCCCGGCCGACCTGGTCGAGACCGTGCGGGTGGCCCGCCGGGCCCGGCGCATCATCATGGTGAACTTCGTGGGCACAGTAGTGGTCGACGTCGTCGGCATGATCGCCGCCGGGCTGGGGCTGCTGGGGCCGGTGGCCGCGGCCCTCGTGCACGTCGTCTCCGAATCGGCCTTCATCCTCAACTCTGCCCGACTGGTGCCCCGCCGCACCCGCAGGCGCTGAGTCGGCCGACCACCGACGCGGTCCACGACGTCGGCTCCTCGTGCGCCCGTCCCGGAGCGCTGTGCTGTCTCCTCACTTGTGAGACATGTGAGTGTCATGACTTCTGAGACGCTCGCTCGGACGGGGAGCCGGGGCGGTTGACTGTCCTGGAGGCGACAATGAGCCGAGGGAAGAAGCCTGGCAGGTCTTGGCAGGTCGCTGGTGTCCATGGTGCTGACATCAAAGGCGCACCAGTGCCGCACGCCGAAGAAGAACCGCAGGATTCCAACGATCCCCGCGGAGCGCTTCGACGGCTGGATCGTTCATGTCAGCGTTGTGGACACCGGGCCGCGCAGGAGTGAGTCCGGGGTTCTTGCAGCAGAGCCCGGCGTCTCAATCACAGGTCCGGCCCAGGCCGGCCTACTGCACGAGGGCCGGGATCTACTGGCCAAGGGATGTGCGCACTGCACGAAGGCCCCACCTACCTGCAGTACCCCCGACCCTCCCCCAGTAGCACCCCACCCTCGTGCAGTGCATCTAGATGACGCCGGCAGCCACCCGAGCGACAGCGAGACACCGGGCCACCTCGGCCACCGCACCCCGTGCCTCCGCTTTCACCCGGAAGGCCGCGCGAAAACGGCACGTGGCCGCCTATATAGTGCACAACTCACCATCTCCATGGCATGATCGTTAGGCCTTAGTACCCAGGACGTAACAACGCGACTGCCAGCCCAGCCCTGTTCGCGACCTGGACGACCCCATCAGTACTCACAGTGGAGTAGCCATGACGCCAGCCGTCCTGTCAGCCCTGCCGATGCATCCGGCACCGCTCGCCCCAGCCTTAGCGGGGCTGCCCGCAACCTTCACGCCGTCGACCACCGCCGTGGGAGGCAACGTCTACCTCACCGCCGCCGTGGGCCTGCTGCCGCTGGTGGTGTTCTTCATCCTCATGGGCGTGTTCAAGGTGGCCACCCACTGGTGCGCCCTCATCTCCCTGGTGATCGCCGCCGTCACCGCGGTCGTCCTGTTCCACATGCCGGTGGGCATGACGGTCATGAGCGCCACCCTGGGCATGGCCATGGGATTCGTCCCGATCATCTACATCATCATCGCGGCCGTGTGGCTCTACAACCTCACTGACGTCTCGGGTCGCTCCAAGGATCTCAAGGCCGTGTTCAACGCGATCGGCAAGGGCGACATGCGCGCCCAGGCCCTCATCGTGGCCTTCTCCTTCTGCGGCCTGCTCGAGGGGCTGGCCGGCTTCGGCGCCCCGGTAGCGATCGCCGCCGCCATGGTGGCGACCCTGGGTCTGCCCAAGCTCAAGGCGGCCGTCGTCGTCATGGTCGGTAACGCCATCAACGTGGGCTTCGGCGCCATGGCCATTCCCATCACGACGGCCGGCAAGCTCGGCGGCCAGGACCCGGTGAGCGTCGCCACCGCCATGGGGCACCTGACCTGGGTGTTCTGCGCCTTCATCCCGCTCCTGCTGCTGTTCATCCTCGACGGCGCGCGCGGCGTCAAGCAGCTGTGGCCGCTGGCGATCGTGGCGGGGCTGGCCACCGGAGTGGGCCACTTCTTCACCCCCTCGATCTCCTACGAGCTCACCGCCGTGCTGGCCTCCCTGCTGGGCCTGGCCGCCTCCTACATCTTCCTGCTGGTGTGGACCCCCACAACCCCCGAGGAGTACCGCTCCCAGGTGTCCGCCGACGACGCCCCCGACCGCGAGCGCGTCATCCTGGCCCTGCTGCCCTACATCCTCGTGGTGGTCATCATCGCCACGACCAAGCTATGGACCCTGGGCGTCAATCTCAACGAAGTCTTCGCGGCCACTAACCAGGAGTTCAAGTGGCACGGCGTCTACGGCCAGCTCCTCAACGCCAAGGGCGAGGCCTCCGAAGGCGCTATCTACAGGCTTCAGACCCTGTCCAACCCGGGCACCTGGATCTTCCTGACCGCCATCATCGTCACCTTCATCTACGCGGCGCGCTCGGTGCCGGGCAAGTTCGAGATGAGCGTGAGCAAGGGCTTCGCCACGCTGGCCAAGACCTGCTACACGCTGCGCATGGCGATCCTGACGATCGCGGCCGTCATGGCCCTGGCCTACGTCATGAACTTCTCCGGCCAGACCTCCGCGATCGGTGCGGCCCTGGCCGCCACGGGCGCCGCCTACGCCTTCCTCTCCCCGGCCCTGGGCTGGGTGGGGACCGCCGTGGCCGGCTCGGCGACGAGCGCGGGCGCCCTGTTCGCCAACCTGCAAGCCACCGCCGCCCAGGGGGCCGGCCTCGACCCGAAGATCCTGCTGGCCGCCAACACCATCGGAGGCGGCCTGGGCAAGATCGTCTCCCCACAGAACCTAGCCATCGCCTCGACCGCGGTGGACGCCCCCGGTACGGACGCCGAGATCCTCAAGAAGGCGGCGCCCTACTCCATCGGGCTGCTGCTGGTGCTGGGCACCCTGGTGTTCCTGGCCTCCCAGGTGGGGCTGGGCGTCTGAGGCCGCCGGAGCCTGACTCCCACCTGCGGCGTCGGATCGGGGACGTACTTCCCACCCGAGAACTGCGATCCCCCACCGGCGACTGCGCCCCAGCACACGCATTCTGGCGGCAAACGCAGTCCTCGCCGCGAAAGTACGTCCTCGCGGTGAAGGTGCTCTCGACGACGTCGGCCACGCTCCCGCCGAGGCATCCCCGACCCCCACCACGGATAAGGGCAGTGATGCATGACGCAATCTACATCTAGGA
Source organism: Actinomyces acetigenes (assembly GCF_031296635.1). Taxonomy (NCBI): domain Bacteria; kingdom Bacillati; phylum Actinomycetota; class Actinomycetes; order Actinomycetales; family Actinomycetaceae; genus Actinomyces; species Actinomyces acetigenes. The sequence goes on along the minus strand of NZ_JASPFC010000021.1, from coordinate 26,859 downwards.
CTTACCTCCCACACGCCGAGGGCGTCCCCCGCCCAGCTCACCTTGACCCCACGCAGATCCGCACCACCTCAACGGAAAACCCACCTCCGAGAGCAGAACCAACCGACCGGGAGAGCGTCGTCGTCAGATGAGTGCCACCTCCGGGCCGTAGCCTGAGGCGCAGCCGAGGCCGCATCACGTCCTGCTACGACGCAGGTGAGTCAGGGCGGTCCTCGTGACAGTCTCAGCTACGACGTCGTGGAGGCATATCGTGCGAATCGCCCTTTTCGCCACCTGTCTTGCGGACACCATGTTCCCGCAGGCAGCGCAGGCAACCGTCACCATCCTGGAGAGGCTCGGCCACCAGGTCTGCTTCCCCGAGGGACAGGTCTGCTGCGGCCAGATGCACGCCAACACCGGCTACTTCAAGCAGGCCGCCAAGATCACCCGCAACCACGTGGAGACCTTCTCCCCCGTGCTCGACGGCGAGTGGGACGCCATCGTCATCCCCTCGGGATCGTGCACCGGCGCGGCCCGTCACGAGCAGGGCCTCGTGGCCGAGCACGTGGGCGACACGGCCCTGGCCAAGCGGGTCGAGCAGATCGCCGCGCACACCTACGACCTGACCGAGCTGCTCATCGACGTCCTGGGCACCGAGGACGTGGGCGCCTACTTCCCCCACACGGTCACCTACCACCCCACCTGCCACTCGCTGCGCATCGCCAAGGTCGCCGACCGCCCCTACCGCCTCCTCAAGGCCGTCGAGGCCCTCACCCTCATCGACCTGCCCGACGCCGAGGTCTGCTGCGGGTTCGGCGGCACCTTCTCCATGAAGAACTCCGAGACCTCCACCGCGATGCTCGCCGACAAGATGAGCAACGTGATGTCCACGCGCGCCGAGGTCCTGTGCGCCGGCGACTACTCCTGCCTCATGCACATCGGTGGCGGCCTGTCCCGCGTCAACTCCGGGGTGCGCATCATGCACCTGGCCGAGATCCTGGCCTCCACCAAGGACGCGCCCTTCGAGGGCAACATCTCCTTCGCCCCCAAGCACGTCCAGCACACCGGTAACTCTCAGCACACACAGGCGGTGGCACGATGACACAGGTATTTCTCGGCATGCCCCACACGGGCGGGTGGCGCACCGAGGTCGAGCAGCCCGAGGACACGCTGCGCTGGGGGCCCACCTTCCCCGAGGGCGCGCACAAGACGCTGGCCAACACCCAGATGCGCCGCAACCTGGGTCACGCCACGCGCACCATCCGCTCCAAGCGCGCCCAGCGTGTGGCCGAGATGCCCGACTGGGAGGACCTGCGCAACGCCGCTGAGGCCGTCAAGTTCGAGGTGGCCTCGCGTCTGCCCGAGCTGCTGGAGCAGTTCGAGGCCAACGTGACCGCCCGCGGCGGAATCGTCCACTGGGCGCGTGACGCCGCCGAGGCCAACCGGATCATCACCGACATCATCGCCTCCAAGGGCGTCGACGACATCGTCAAGGTCAAGTCGATGGCCACCCAGGAGACGAACCTCAACGAGTACCTGGCCGACCGGGGCATCACCGCCCACGAGACGGACCTGGCCGAGATGATCGTCCAGCTGGCCGATGACATGCCCTCGCACATTGTGGTCCCGGCCATCCACCGCAACCGCTCCGAGGTGCGCGGCATCTTCCTGGACCGCATGGAGGACGCCCCCGCGGACCTGTCCGACGACCCCAAGGAGCTCACGGCCGCGGCCCGCTCGCACCTGCGCAACAAGTTCCTGCACGCCTCGGTGGCCGTCTCCGGCACGAACATGGGCGTGGCAGAGACCGGCACGGTCTCCATCTTCGAGTCCGAGGGCAACGGGCGCATGTGCCTGACCCTGCCGGACACGCTCATCACCCTCATGGGGATCGAGAAGCTGGTGCCCCGGTTCCAGGACGTGGAGATCTTCTCCCAGCTCCTGCCGCGCTCGGCCACCGGTGAGCGCATGAACCCCTACACCTCCATGTGGACGGGCGTCACCGAGGGCGACGGCCCCCAGGAGTTCCACCTGGTGCTCATGGACAACGGGCGCACCAAGACCCTGGCCGACCCGGTGGGCCGCCAGGCCCTGGCCTGCATCCGCTGCGGGTCGTGCATGAACATCTGCCCCGTCTACCAGCACACCGGCGGGCACGCCTACGGCTCGGTCTACCCCGGCCCGATCGGCTCGATCATCACGCCCCAGCTCACTCAGGGGCTGGCCGACGACGACCCGGTCCACACCCTGCCCTTCGCCTCCTCCCTGTGCGGGGCCTGCGGTGAGGTGTGCCCGGTCAAGATCGACATCCCCACGATCCTGGTCCACCTGCGGGCCCGCTCCGTGGACGTCAAGCGCCGCATGGTGCCGGACGTGTGGGACGTGGCCATGAACGTCTCGGCCCCGGTGATGTCGAAGAGCTCGCTGTGGGAGGCCGCCTCGCAGACGGTCAAGGCCTCGGCGCTGCTGGGCGGCAAGGACGGCAAGATCGGCGCCCTGCCCTTCCCGGCCTCCCTGTGGACCGGGGCGCGAGACCTTCCGGTGGCCCCCTCGGAGACCTTCCGCCAGTGGTGGAGGCGCACCCACCCCGAGGGCGAGACCCCTTTGAGCCAGGTCGCCGCCGCCCAGACCGGCCGCGGTCACGCGGACGGCTTCCCGGCCGATCCGCCGCCGTCTCCCGGAAAGCCAGTGTCCGGCAGCGCGAGCGCCGACGGCGAGCCCACCCCGGCCGCGCTGGACGCACGCTCGGCCATCAACAACCCTGAGCCGATCGCCCCAGAGGCATCTGCCCCCCAGGCCCCGGCCGGCTCGACCAGCGAGGAGGAGCTGTGATGGATGCGAAGTCCGCGATCCTGGCCCGCGCCCGCGACGCGATCTCGCGGTCCCAGACCCGACCGGTGGGGCCGATCCCGCGCAACTACATCCGCTCCGGAGAGAATCCCCCCGGCTCCAAGCCCGTGGTTGACGAGATGATCGAGAAGCTCGAGGACTACTCGGCCGAGGTCATCGTCGCCCCCAAGGACGCGGCGATCCTGGATGCCATCGATGAGCTGCTCGGTGAGGCGCGCTCCGTCGTCGTCCCCGCCGGACTGCCTGAGTCCTACAAGGAGGCGGCGGCCCGCAACGGCCGCACCGTGGTGGAGGACTCCCGTCAGGAGGCCATCGCCACCCTCGACCTCAATGAGATCGACGCCGTGCTGACCTGCTCGCGTGTGGGCATCTCGATCTCGGGGACGATCATCCTCGACGGCGAGCCGGACCAGGGCCGCCGGGCCATCTCGCTGGTTCCGGACAAGCACGTCGTGGTTCTGGAGCGCGAGTCGATCATGCCGACGGTGCCGCAGGCCGTTGACGTCCTGGGCAAGCACCCCACGCGCCCGATGACGTGGATCGCCGGCGGCTCGGCCACCAGCGACATCGAGCTGGTGCGTGTCAACGGCGTGCACGGCCCGCGCAACCTGCGCGTCGTCATCGCCCACTGAGGTTCATCAAGCCCGCCCGCGCTCCGCGTCGCCCGATTGCTCACTGCTCGGGCGGCGCGGAGCCTTGTCGGCTCTTCCCTGCTCCCGCAAGAGTTTCACGGGGATCAGGGCGAGGGGCGGACCGTTCCGCTGAGGCCTCCCGGAGTGGACGCCCACCGGATTTCCAAGGAGGCCGGGTTGACTGAAGGCCACCGGTGAAAGCGCGGAAAGGACCTCTTCTTGACCATCTCACTGACTGAGTCACCCCTGGCCCCCGACTACGACCGCTCCGCCATGACCACCGGGATCGTCCACATCGGTGTGGGCGGCTTTCACCGCGCCCACGAGGCCGCCTACCTCGACAGGCTCATGCGCCGACGCGCCGGGTCCGGCCCCCGTGGCGGCGGGCGGGCCACCGCACCGGGCGGCTCCTGCCTGGAGTGGGGGATCTGCGGCGTCGGCCTGTTGCCCGGTGACGCCCGGATGCGCGACGTGCTGGCGGCTCAGGACCACCTCTACACCCTCATCCGCAAGCACCCCGGTGGGCTGCGCGATCCGACGGTCATCGGCTCGATCCACACCTACCTCTTCGCCCCCGACGACCCCGAGGCCGTCCTGGCCCTCCTGAGCGCGTCGACCACCCGGATCGTCTCACTGACGGTCACCGAGGGCGGCTACAACGTCGACGACGCCACCGGCGCGTTCCGCACCGAGGCACCCGGAGCCGCCCACGACGCCGAGCACCCGGGCGAGCCGACAACCGCCTTCGGCTACATCGTTGAGGCGCTGCGGCGTCGTCGGGAGGCAGGGATCCCGCCGCTGACGGTCATGAGCTGCGACAACCTGCCCGGTAACGGGAAGGTGGCCCGCACGGCGGTGGTCTGCCAGGCCGCGATGAGCGACCCCGAGCTGGCGGAATGGATCGACGGGAACGTCGCCTTCCCCAACTGCATGGTGGACCGCATCACCCCGCGCACCACGCAGGCCGACATCGCCGAACTGCGGCAGGCACTCGGTGTTGAGGACGCCTGGCCGGTGGTCTGCGAGCCCTTCACCCAGTGGGTGCTCGAGGACGACTTCCCCACCGGGCGGCCCCCGTGGGAGGAGGTCGGGGTGCACATGGTCGACGACGTCGTCCCCTACGAGCTCATGAAGCTGCGTCTGCTCAACGCCTCCCACCAGGGACTGGCCCACTGGGGGCGGCTGCTAGGGCTCGAGTACGCGCACGAGGCCGCGGCCGATGCGGATATCGCCGCCTGGGTGAGGGGCTATCTTGAGCGGGAGGCGCGCGCGACACTGCGCTCGGTGCCGGGAATCGACCTGGACGACTACATCAGCACGCTCTTCAAGCGCTTCACCAACGAGGCGATCGCAGACACACTTTCCCGCCTGGCACAGGACGCCTCCAGCCGGATGCCGAAGTTCGTCCTAGGCACCGTGCGCGACAACCTCACCGCCGGTGGGCCGATCCGCCTGGGGACCGCGATGGTGGCGGCCTGGGCGCTGGGCGATGAGGGCGTCGACGAGAACGGCGGCGAGATCGTCGTCGACGATCCCCTGGCCGACGAGCTGCTGCTCCTGGCTGCCGCGCAGAAGTCCGGCCACGAGACGGCCTTCATCTCCCACGAGGGCGTCTTCGGGGACCTGGCGACCAACGAGCGCTTCCGGCGCGCCTTCGTCGAGGAGCTGGATGCCCTGCGGCGTGAAGGTGCGCGGGCGCGTCTGCGCGCCCTGGCCGGCCGTACCCGGGCGGCCTAGCCCGAGCTGGCGTCCCCGGCCGTCGTCCTGCAGTCGGAGCCACGCGCACCCCATCGCGTGGATTGTCCCCCGCCGTCGAACCGACGCCGCTGCACCGGAGACTAGCGCTCCGCAGAGATTACGCCCACCACCAAGGTTGCTTAGGCTAACCTTGTTTCAGTGACCTTTGTCCCATAGCATGAGGTGGTTCGTGGACCTCAGGGCCGGCCACGGGTGCCGGTCGCGTCCCACGAGCACTCCGCGCTGCGCGGAGCGTCCAGAATCCGACTCACCGATGAGGTTCCTATGGTCAAGCGCCAGCTGCCCAACCCGAGCGAGATCTTCGAGCTGCTCCACTTCAAGACGCCCGAGCTCAACCCCAAGCGTCGACGTCTCGACGCCGCACTGACCACCTGGGACCTGCGCAAGATCGCCAAGCGCCGCACTCCGGCCGCGGCCTTCGACTACACCGACGGCGCCGCAGAGGGCGAGATCTCCCTGCGTCGCGCCCGCCAGGCCTTCCGCGACATCGAGTTCCACCCCGACATCCTGCACCCGGCCATCGACGTCGACACCTCCTGCGAGATCCTGGGCGGACGCTCGGCCATGCCCTTCGGCATCGCGCCCACCGGCTTCACCCGCCTCATGCAGACCGAGGGCGAGGTCGCCGGGGCCGGGGCCGCCGGCGCCGCCGGGATCCCCTTCACCCTGTCCACGCTGGGCACCGCCTCCATCGAGGACGTCAAGGCCGCCAACCCCCACGGGCGCAACTGGTTCCAGCTCTACGTCATGCGCCGGCGCGAGATCTCCTACGGGCTGGTCGAGCGTGCCGCGGCCGCCGGCTTCGACACCCTCATGTTCACCGTGGACACCCCCGTGGCCGGGGCCCGCCTGCGCGACAAGCGCAACGGCTTCTCCATCCCGCCCCAGATCACGGCCGGCACCGTACTCAACGCGATCCCCCGCCCGTGGTGGTGGTTCGACTTCCTGACCACGCCCAAGCTGGAGTTCGCCTCCCTGAAGTCCACCGGCGGCACCGTGGGCGAGCTGCTCGACAACGCCATGGACCCCACCATCAGCGACGAGGACCTCAAGGTCATCCGCTCCATGTGGCCGGGCAAGATCGTCATCAAGGGCGTGCAGACGCTTGAGGACTCCAAGCGCCTCATCGACCTGGGCGTCGACGGCGTCCTGCTGTCCAACCACGGCGGGCGCCAGCTCGACCGCGCCCCCGTCCCCTTCCGTCTCCTGCCCGAGGTGGTCCGTGAGGTCGGCAAGGATGCCACGATCATGGTGGACACCGGCATCATGAACGGCGCCGACGTCGTGGCCGCCGTCGCCCTGGGCGCGAAGTTCGGGCTCGTGGGCCGCGCCTACCTCTACGGTCTCATGGCCGGCGGGCGCGAGGGCGTGGACCGCATGATCGAGATCCTCTCCGATGAGGTCGTCCGCACCATGAAGCTCCTGGGGGTCTCCAGCCTGGCCGAGCTCGAGCCGCGCCACGTCACCCAGCTGACCCGTCTGACCCCGGTGCGCCCGAGCGTCAAGGCCGCATCCGACGCCCTGGCCCGCTGAACCCCGCTCCGCGCAGACCCTACCGGCCCGATCCCTGCGCCCGGTGTCGGAGGTCTCCCCGTCATCCGCCCGGCGCGGCGGTGCCCGGTGGCCCCGGAGAAGAGACCCCAGCGGTCGCCTTCCGGGGCCGCCGCCGTCTGGCCGAGAGCCGGAAGCATGCCGGAAACAGGCCGGGCACTATGGTCGTGGCACCACCATTTCTGTCCTCGGCGACAGGTCTGTGCCTCCTCACATCAGACGAAGCACCCGGCGCCCTGGATCACCCCTGCGGCCGGCCCCGAGCGGCCACCGCCCTGAGGAAGGGACAGCGCCATGACACAGTCCGAGTCCAGCCCAACGCCCGGCTCGACGTCCGGCCCGATGTCAGGCACCGCGACGGCGGCCGACGACCGCGAGGGCGAGCTCGCCGAGCCCGGCCGCCTCATCTCCAGCCGGTGGCGGCCCCGCAGCCTGCGCACGACGCCGTCGAGGCAGGACCGGGGGCTGTTCGACCAGCCCCGGGGGCTTCCCTGGATGCTCAACGTGGAGATGTGGGAACGCTTCTCCTACTACGGCATGCGCGCCATCCTGCTCTACTTCATCACCGACACCGTGGCCGGAGGCGGCCTGGGCCTGAGCGAGACCAGCGGGCAGGTCGTCATCGCGCTCTACGGGATGGCCGTCTACTTCCTGGCCATCCCCGGGGGCATCTTCGCCGATCGCATCATCGGGCCGTGGCTGTCCACCCTCTACGGCGGCGTCGTCATCATGGCCGGGCATATCTGCCTAACCATCCCCAGCACCGTGACGTCCTGGACGGGCATCGTGCTGGTAGCCGTGGGCACCGGCTTCATCAAGCCCAACCTGACGACCATCGTCGGCGGCCTCTACGACGACGATGACATCCGGCGCGACGCCGGATTCCAGCTGTTCTACATGTCCATCAACGTCGGCGCCTTCGCCTCCCCCCTGCTGACCGGCTGGCTGCGCGAGCACTACGGCTACCACGCCGGCTTCTCCTCGGCCGCCGTCGGCATGGCCTTCGCCCTGGGCGCCTTCGTCTACGGCCGCCACAAGCTCTCCGCCTTCGCCTTCACCGTCCCGAACCCCATCCGCCCTGAGGAGCTCCGGCGGCTGCTGCTGGGCACCCTCGGCGTCCTGGTCGCCGTCGGCGCCGTCGTGGCCGCCCTCCAGGCAGTCACCGGCAACCTGGTGACCACTGTCGCCACGGCGGGACTGCTCGTGCCGGTCGGTGCGGCCGTGGCCTACTTCGTGGTCATGTTCCGCTCCCCGAAGGTCACCACCCCCGAGCGCACCCACCTGCGCGCCTACATCCCCCTGTGGATCGGCGCGGTCCTGTTCTTCATGATCACCGAGCAGGCGGCCGGCAAGATGGCCACCTTCGCCGACTCCAACACGGATCTGCGGCTGCCCCTCTTCGGCTGGTCGATCACCGCGGAGGCCTATCAGTCGGTCAACCCCGCGGCGATCGTGATCCTGGCCCCGCTGATCGGCATGCTCTTCACCCGACGGGCGGGCAGGTTCCCCTCCACCATCATGAAGTTCGGCATCGCGGTGCTCATCGTGGGGCTCTCGGCGCTCATGCTGGGCTACGGGTTCCAGATCTGGCCGAGAGGCCAGCACCTGTCCCCCTGGTGGTTCCTGGCGCTGGTCTACGTCATCCAGACCGTCGCCGAGCTCTTCCTGACCCCGGTCGGGCTGGCCACGACGACCGCCCTGGCCCCCAAGAGCTTCGCCTCCCAGGCGATGGGGCTGTGGTGGCTCAGCGTCGCCACCGGGCAGGGCGTGGCCGGGTTCGTCATCGCCCAGACCGAGGACGCCTCCGACGCCACCTACTACTACGGCCTGGGCGTGGCCACACTGCTCATGGCCCTAGTGCTGTTCGCCGTCGCCCCGTGGACCCAACGGCAGATGGCCGACGTCGAGGTCACGGTGCAGGACTAGGCGCGGCTGGGGCACCGTGCGTTCGTAGGTTAAGTCTTGGGTTCGTAGGGTAAAGGTACGAACGCGAGGGCTAACCTACGAACTCGCGACTCGACACAGCCTCACGAACACGGCTCGGTTTCTCCTCCTCGCGGAGTATATCGTCGGTGTATACACTCAGCGTATAGTCGCTGGCATGGAATCCAGACTCACTCTTCTTGGGCTGCTCAGCGCTGGCCCGGGGCACGGCTACGACCTCAAACGCTCCTGGGACCACTGGTTCGCCGCCTCCAAACCGCTGGCCTACGGCCAGGTCTACGCCACGCTCGCCCGCCTGGTGCGCGACGGGCTCATCACGCAGGTCGAAACCGAGCCCGGCGCCGGCCCGGAGCGCAAGTGCTACGAGGTCACCGACGCCGGGCGCCAGAGCGTCGAGCAGTGGCTGCTGACCCCGGTCACCCCGGCCGGTGACGTCCAGGCCGACATCTTCGCCAAGACCGTCATCGCCCTCATGCTCGACGACGACGCCGGGCACCTCCTCGACCTCCAGCGCGCCGAGCACATGGCGCGCATGCGCGAGCTGACCCGCCTCAAGCAGGACGGCGACCTGCGCACGGTGCTGCTGGCTGACCACGCCCTGTTCCACATCGAGGCCGACCTGCGCTGGATGGAGACCACCGCGGCCCGCCTGAGCGAGCTGCGCGAGGAGGTGCGCTCATGAACACCACCGCCGTCACCACCGGCGTCACCCCCGCACCCAGTCGGGGCGAGACTGACCCGCCGGGCGAGGTCATCATGCGCGCCCGCGGCCTGGAGATGAGCTTCGGGCAGACCCACGCGCTGCGCGGCGTCGACCTGGACATCCTGGCCGGTGAGGTCCTGGCCGTCACCGGCCCGTCTGGCTCGGGCAAGTCCACGCTCCTGCACGTCATGGCCGGGGTCCTCGTGCCCGACGCCGGGCGCGTCGACTACCACGGAAGCGACACGACGCAGGACATCGCAGCCCTCGACGAGGCGGCCCGCAGCCGCCTGCGCCTGAAGGAGTTCGGCTTCATCTTCCAGTTCGGCCAGCTCCTGCCGGACCTCTCCGCCCTGGACAACGTCACCATCCCCCTGCTCCTGGCGGGCACCCCGCGCCGGCGGGCACTGGCCCAGGCCCGCGAGACGCTGGGCGAGCTGGGGCTCAGCGAGCACCTGGACAAGCGCCCCACCCAGCTCTCGGGCGGGCAGGCGCAGCGGGCCGCCGTCGCGCGGGCACTGGTGACCAACCCGCGACTCCTCTTCGCCGACGAGCCCACCGGCTCCCTGGACTCCCTGGCCGCCGAGCGGACCATGGAGGTGCTCCTGAACTCGGTGCGCTCCCGAGGCGCTGGCCTGGTCATCATCACCCATGACGCGCGCGTCGCCGCCTACGCCGACCGGGAGGTCACCGTGCGCGACGGACGCATCGGTCCCGGGGCCACGCAGGCCGCAGCCGGCCCGAGCCGGCCGGGGCACGCCGAGCCGGGACGCCCAGGAAATCCGGGCAGTCAGAGGGGCCGGTCATGAGCCGCATCGCCCTGACCCGGCTGCTCGTCGCCAACGACCGCTCCGCCCGGCGTCGCCTGGCCGGGATCGTCGCCGGCGTCATGATGGGGGTGGCCCTGTTCCTCATGCTGCTGGCCGCCGCCCAGGCCTTCCCCGAGCGCAGCATGCGCTCCAGTTGGGCGTCCACCGCCCTCATGCCCGGCCTCTCCGAGCAGTCGAACCACGCCGACCTCCAGCCCGACCATGCCCTGACCGACAGCGAGCTGGCCGTCGCCAGCAACTTCGACGTCGTCGGCAACCAGCCGATCACCATCCTGAGGGTGGCCCTGCCGCAGTCGGGCACCACCTCGGTGAGGATCCCGGGGGCCGACGTCGTCCCCAAGCGCGGCGAGTACCTGGCCTCACCGGCCCTGGCCAAGCGCATCGCCTCCCTTCCCGCCGACCAGCTCGGTGACCGCTACGGCAAGCAGGTAGGGGTCCTGTCACCCGACGCCGTTGAGGGCCCGGACTCGCTGGTGGCCGTCGTCGGGACGGACCTGGGGACCGTGGCCGCCTCCGAGTTCTACATCCCGCCCCAGGTGGTCACCTCCTTCCAGGGCATCCCCTACGAGAACGAGGCGTATCGGATCGCCACGCTCATCGGCGCCATCGCGGTGCTCGTGCCCGCGCTGCTGCTCGTCGGGATCGTCACCGACCTGGGGGCGGCGCAGCGGGCCGAGCGTTTCGCCACGCTGCGCCTCATCGGGGCCACGCCCCAGCAGGTCGCCCGCACCGCGGCCCTGGAGATCGGGGCCACCACCTTCGTCGGCGCCCTGGCGGGCGTGGCCCTCTACCTGGCCCTGATCCCGCTGGCCGCGCAGATCACGCTGAGAACCAGCCGCTTCTACTACTCCGACCTGCTGCGCTCCCCGGTTAACGCGGTCCTCGCCGTCGTCGTGACCACGGCGGGGGCGGCGGCCGTGGCCTGGTGGCGCACGCGACGGGCCGACCTCGGCCCGCTGGGCGGGTCCCGTGAGCGCACCGAGCGCCGTCCCCGCCTTATCTCGCTGGCACCCGTGATCCTGGGGACGGCGGGGCTGATCAGCACCCCGTCGGTGGCCCGTCAGGACTCCGACCTGACCATCTACCTGCTGCCCGCCTCCTTCCTGTGCGCGATGCTGGGGCTGGTGTGGGCCGGACCGGTCCTAACCTGGTGGGTGGCACGAGGCGGCAGGGCCCTGGCCCGTTCCGCGGCGCAGGTCATCGGCTTCAACCGGATCACTCAGCACCCCCGGGCGGTCTTCCGGGCGGTGGCTGGCGTCGTCATCGCCGTCTACGCCATGACGGTGTTCGCCGTCGCCATCACGGCCGCCGCGGGAACCCGCGACGTCACACAGGGCGGTGGGCACCTGAGCCCCACGACGCTCGCGGCGACGCCGGCGGTCAGCGACGAGGGCACCCTGAACAGCGCCGTCGACCGGCTCGCCGCCGTGCCCGGGGTGACGACGGTCGCCGTGGGGAGGATCAGCGGGGACAGCATGCAGGACAGCCGGGTCATCCTCGAGGCGGGCAAAGCCGAGGCCCTCGGGGCACCGCACGTGGCGGCCCCAGATGGAGCGGTGGCCATCAGCGCCCAGTGGCTGTATGAGAACGCGGCCGCCTCGCCGTCGCCGGTCAGCGCCGAGGAGCTGGCGAGCGCCCGTGAGCACGGCGCGCCCATCATCCTGGTGGCCACCGACCCGGCCAGCCCCGGGGCCATCGATCGGGCCCGCACCGCCCTGGCCACCTCCGACCTGACCCTGGGGACCGCCCCGACCTCACCCAGCTCGATCCAGGCCCTCCAGGGCAGCGCCATGGAGAACCAGTTCGCCCAGCTGGGTTACATCGGCATCCTCATCGCCGCGGGCATCTCCGCGGTCTCGCTCGGGGTCTCGACGGTGGCGGCGCTGTTGGGGCGTCGGCGGGTCCTCGGTCTGCTGAGGCTGGTCGGCATGCCGGCGGCGACGCTGCGCTCCATGGTCGCCTACGAGGCGGCGCTGCCGACGGCTACTGCCCTGGTCATGAGCATCGGCCTGGGCTGGCTGACCGCATGGTCGCTGATCGGTGGGGTCTCGGGGCGCCGCATCGGCTGGCCCGGAGGCGGCTACTGGCTGGTGCTGGGGGCGTGCCTGGCGCTGGTGGTGGTGGCGACCCTGGCCAGTGCCCGCTACGGCCGGCGCATGCTGGCCGGCACCACCGTCCGATTCGAGTAGAAACGGCCCACAGTGTCCAAATCTGTGACAAAGGCCTTGACCGGGCTCGGTCGCAGAAAAGAAAACCGCATGATTCCGCGGTTCTTCTCGACGGAGTGACGGCCTCGCAGCCCCTTTGTCTCAGATTTGGACACCTATCCCTCCTACGCACCCGGGCACCGGGGACAACAACCCCCGGTGCCCGGAGCCGATCTGCGATAGAACAGGACCATGACCGCAGGACGGACCGACACGGCCGCAGGCTCCTCCACTACGGCCTCCCTGAGGCCGCCGGTCCTCACGGAACCGGACCTGGGTCGCCTTCGCGACGGCGAGGCCGATGAGCTCGCCGCCGGTGAGATGGTCGAGGACCTGGAGCTGGTCGAAGCGGACCTCAGCGGCGGCAACCTGTCTGCGATCAGTCTGCTCAGCTGCCGGTTCTCGGAGGTCTTCGCCAATGACACCGACCTGGCCGCGGCGCGGCTGGTCGACTGCCGCCTGGAACGGCTGAGCGCCACCTACCTTCACAGTCCACGCTCCACCTGGCGCACGGTGGAGCTGGTCGACTCCCGTATCGGGGCCTGGGAGCTCTACGACGCCGACGTCGAATCCGTCCTCATTGAGGACTGCCGCCTGGGTTTCGCCAACCTCGCCGGGACCGCTGTGCGCGACGTCCTCATCCGGGCCACCCGGATCGACGAGCTGGACCTGAGCGGCATCGACGCCCAGCGGGTTCGCTTCGAGGACTGCCGCGTGGGCACGCTGCGCCTGCACGGCGGGAGCCTGAGCGACGTCGACCTGCGCGAACTGGAGATGACAGTGGTCAGCGGCGTCGGTTCCCTGGCCGGGGCGACCATCAGCAGTGGGCAGCTCAGCGAGCTCGCGCCGCTCCTGGCGCAACACCTGGGGCTGCGGGTCGAGGACCAGGACCACGAACAGAAACCGATAACAGGAAGTGGACGAACATGACGCTACTGACATCCGACGACGTCCTCAATGTGAAGTTCCAGGGCACAAGGCTCCGGGAGGGATACGTTCAGGACGAGGTCGACGAGTTCCTCGACGAGGTGACCACCACGCTGCGGGGACTCGAGGCGCGCCTTGGTGCGGGACCGGGAGCGACTACCGGTTCTCACCAGGAGACGGAGATACTTCTGACCTCCCAGGACGTCAAGAACATTCGGTTCACGACGTCCAAGTTCCGGGAGGGGTACGAGCAGCCGAATGTTGACGCCTTTCTGCACACGGTCATCGCCACCATGGAGACCATGGAGGCGCGGCTTAACGGAAGTGTCTACGGGGCGGATACGGGCACGTACGGATCAGCCGCTGGGGCGTACGGCGGCGAAGCCTATGGCACGAGCCCGGCCCAGACCGGGTACGCCCCGGGCGGCGCCGACGGAGCCGGTGGTTCCCAGTACGCCGAGGCGATCGCCCAGCGCGACCAGTACATCGCCCAGCTCCAGCAGGAGAACGCCTACCTGCGCGCCGAGCTCGAGGCCGCCCAGCGCCGCCTGGGGACCACCGGGTACTAGCTTGTTATGTAAGTCGTTTGAGCCAGTGGCCGATGCTGGCGATGTGGATGGTTGCTCGGTAGCGTACGGCGAGCTTGTCGTAGCGGGTGGCCAGGGCCCGGTTAGAGCGGTCGAAGCCCACAGGACTGCTATGACGAAGCGCCGGCCGGTCACCGTCGGCCCGAAGGCGGCGATGACCGGCCGGAGCGGGAGGCTGCGGGAGGCCGAGTAGGGTCAGTTCCGCTTGACCAGGGGGAAGGTGATGGTCTCGCGGATGCCCTGACCGGTGAGCACCATGAGGAGGCGGTCGATGCCCATGCCCATGCCGCCGCTGGGCGGGAAGCCCTGCTCCATGGCCACCAGGAAGTCCTCGTCCAGGACCATGGCCTCGGGGTCGCCCTTGGCGGCCGCGAGCGCCTGGGCCTCGAAGCGCTCGCGCTGGACCACGGGGTCGGCGAGCTCGGAGTAGGCGGTGGCGGTCTCGAAGCCGCGCACGTAGAGGTCCCACTTCTCGGTCAGGCCCGGCTTGCTGCGGTGGTAACGGGTCAGCGGCGAGGTGTCCTCGGGGAAGTCATAGACGAATGTGGGGGCCCACAGCTTGTTGCCGACGAGCTCCTCGAAGATGTCCTCCACGACCTTGCCGGCCACGGCGTAATCGTCGATCTCCAGGCCGATCCTCTCGGCGTGGGCGACCAGCTGCTCGCGCGGGGTCTCCACGGTGATCTCCTCACCGAGGGCCTCGGAGACGGAGGTGTAGAGGTCGATCTTGTCCCACTCGCCTGAAAGGTCGTACTCGGTGCCGTCGGCCAGCGTGACGACCTCCCCGCCCTCGGGCAGGTCGAAGGCGTCGCGGGCCGCCTGCTGAATGAGGTTGCGGGTCAGCTCGGCCATGCCGTCGTAGTCGGAGTAGGCCTCGTAGGCCTCCAGGGCCGTGAACTCCGGGGAGTGGGAGGAGTCGGCGCCCTCGTTGCGGAAGTTGCGGTTGATCTCGAAGACGCGGTCGACACCGCCGACCACGGCGCGCTTGAGGTAGATCTCCGTGGCGATGCGCAGGTAGAGATCCATGTCGAAGGCGTTCATGTGGGTAATGAACGGGCGCGCAGCCGCCCCGCCGTGAATGACCTGCAGCATGGGGGTCTCCAGCTCCAGGTAGTCGCGGCGGAAGAAGTTCTCGCGGATGGAGCGCACGACGGCGGCGCGGGTGCGCACCATGTCGCGGGCGGCGGGCCGGGTGAGCAGGTCGAGCTCACGACGGCGCACGCGCTGCTCCTCCGAGAGCGTCACCGCCTCGCCGGACTCGTTGGTCCAGGTCTTGGGCAGGGGGCGCAGCGCCTTGGAGGCGATCCGCCAGGCGGGAACCTCGACGTCGTCGTCCCCGGCGGAGGCGGCCTCGGCGCCCTCGCTCAGGACCGGCTCGGCCATGACGGACAGCTCGCCGCGGCGCGAGGAGATGACGCGGCCGTGGACGAAGAGGTGGTCGCCCAGGTCGACGTCGGCCTTGAAGGCCGCGAGCGCGGTGTGGCCCTCGGCGGGCAGGGCCTTGGCCGAGAGCATGGCCTGCAGGGTGGTGCCGGCCCCGTCCTGGAGGGTGACGAAGCACAGGCGGCCGGTGTTGCGCAGGAAGACGACGCGGCCGGCCACGCCGACGACGTCGTCGGTCTCCTGCCCGGCCTCGAGGTGGGCGTAGCCCTCACGCACGGCGGCGATGGTGGTGGTGACGGGCACGGAGACCGGGTAGGGATCCCAGCCCTCGCTGCGCAGGCGCTCGCGCTTGCCGGCGCGGACCTCGAACTGCTCGCCCGGGCCCGGGTCGGCCTTGGGCTGCTTGGGCTGGGCCGACTTCTGCGGCTGGGTGCCGGCGTCGGTGGCGGTCGGGTCGGGGCTGGGGGTGCTCTCGTCTGTCACATGAAGGAGTCTAACGGCGCCCGCCCTCCCCGGACGCTCCCCGGGGCCCGACGACGCCCGATCCGCCTCCGATCCTGGTCACACCGGGCGGCGGTTCCTCCGGTCAGCCCCAGGTGGGCACGACGGCGGCCCCGGGCCCCATTCCCTCTCCCTTCCTGCCGCGGCGCACAGACACGCAGTACTCGGCCAGGAACCAGGTGGGGCCCAGGGCCTCGCCCTAGACCGGAACCCGGCTCAGGCGCGGGCGTCGGCCAGGGGGATGCCGGTGGGCCGCAGGCCTTGGAGGCGGGCGACGTCGGAGTCGGCCGGGATCTGGCCGGGGTCGGTGCCCCGCTCCACGATCCGGTTGGCCGCGTCGACGAAGACGACCCGGGGCAGGTAGGTGCGGGCCTCGGCGTCGGACATCTGGGAGTAGGCGATGAGGATGACCACGTCGCCGGGGCTGACCAGGTGGGCGGCGGCGCCGTTGACGCAGATCTCGCCGGCGCCGCGCTCGCCGGGGATGACGTAGGTGGACAGGCGGTTGCCGTTGGTGCAGTTGCAGATGTCGACGCGCTCGCCGGGCAGCAGGTCGGCGGCCTCGAGCAGGGCGATGTCCACCGTGATGGAGCCGACGTAGTCGAGGTCGGCCTGGGTCACGGTGGCGCGGTGGATCTTGGACGTCATCATCGTCCGGGTGCGGGAGCTCATCGCCGCACAGCGTAGACGGCGCCGGGCACGGTGCACTGTACGGTGCGGCACAGGGTGAGCGACCTGACAGGCTGGGCTAATCGGCGCGCTCAGGGGCGAGCTTGCGCGGGGCGCTCAGGACCCTGCGGAGCCATGCCGGCCCACCGGTCCCCGAGAACGCACCGACGGGCGCCGGGTCTGTCGCTTGAGGATGCGTCCTCGGGGCCTCGTGTACGTCCTTGCGCCGGGCCGGAACGGCTTGCGGCGCCAGGGCTCGCGCAAGTGCCCGGACGGGCCGGGCGCCCAGGGCGAGCCTGAGTAGGACCGTTCAGGGGCGCAGGTCGATGAGGGTGTTGTCGATGAGGCGGGTGGTACCCACGCGGGCGGCGACAGCCAGCAGGCCCACGGCGGGCAGTTCCTCCTCCTCGTCCTCCCCCGCGGGCTCGCTGCGCGGCAGGCCGAGGCCAGCGCCCGTCAGGTCCTCGAAGCTGTCCGGGGCGACGAGGGCCACGTAGTCGATCTCAACGCCGTCGGCCGCCTCCAGGGAGGCCAGGGCAGCCTGGCGGATGGCGGCGGGGTCGGGCCGGGAGCCGGTGGCCTGCGCGGCGGCGTCTCGGCCGGCCTGGAGCGCGCGGGACAGGGCCAGGGCCTGGCGGCGCTGCTCGGGGCTGAGGTAGGAGTTGCGCGAGCTCATGGCCAGGCCGTCGCTCTCGCGGCGGATGTCGACCGGCACGATCTCCAAGGGGACGGCGAGGTCACGCACCATGGACTCGATGATCGCCAGCTGCTGGGCGTCCTTACGGCCGAACAGCGCCCAGCGCGGGGCGGTCAGGTGCATAAGGGTGAGCACCACCTGGCACACGCCGGCGAAGTGGGTGGGGCGGGTGCGGCCCTCCAGGACGGTGGCGATGGGGCCGGGGTCGATGCGCACCGCCGGCTGCCCGCAGGGGTAGATGACCTCCGGGGTGGGAGCGAAGACGATGAGCCGCCCTACACCGAGGGTGCCGTCGGCGCCGGTGAGGGTGCGGGCGAGTCCGGCCAGGTCGCCCTCGAGGTCACGCGGGTAGGCGTCGAGGTCCTCGGTGGGGGCGAACTGCAGGGGGTTGACGAAGATGGTGACCACGACGGTGCCGGCCGGCCCGACGCGACGGGAGGCCTCGCGCACGAGGTCGAAGTGGCCCTCGTGAAGGGCGCCCATCGTCATGACGACCGCCCGCGGGTCGGGGGACTTTTCCAGGGCGGCGGCAAGGTCGGCGCGGCTGCGGGCGAGGACGGTTGCGGCGCTGGCGGGTCGGGCAGGCGTCGGTGCGGGTTCAGTGCTCACGCGCCCCACGCTAGTCGCCCCACTGGGCGGTACCGAATCCGCCGGTCGCAAGCTGGCACGGGAAGGTGAAAGTGTCCACGGTGGCGACTTTTCCGAGCCAAATTCGAGAACCGAAGCCGTCTAGATTCGCGTTTCCGCAGGTCAAAGAGGCCGGCCTGAAGGAGGGCCTGCCTGCGGCCGGGGGAAAAGTCGCCAAAATTGACAGATTCGCCTTGATGGCTCCCTCAAGGCCGGAGACGGCGAACGGCACAGCCGCACGGGAACGTACTTGTCTTTCGAGGACTGCGTCATCCCACAGACGACTGGAGTCCGAACCCCGCCGCCTGTAGGAGAAGTACGTGGAGGGAGAACGCAGTCACCGACCCCCCATCGCCCTGCACCACTACCAGAGCCGGCGAGGATTGTCGCTCCACTGACCGGATCCCGGCTGCCCGCGGCGCCGCCAGGGGCGCGAGCATGAGAGCATCGGGGCATGAGCGACATCGATGGCACGGGCCCAGGTGCGGGCGGAGACGAGCACGCGGGCCGAGTCCCGGCCGCCCCTGCCACTGCGAGCAGGCCGGGTCGGCTGGGCGTCGGCATTATCTCCGCCGGGCGTGTCGGGGCGGTCCTGGGCTGCGCGCTGCGGGCGGTGGAGCACCAGGTCGTCGGCGTCCACGCGGTCTCGGAGGAGTCGCGCGAACGCGCCGAGCTGCTGCTGCCCGGTGTGCCAGTCCTGGAGGTCGAGGAGATCGTCGAGCGCGCCGAGCTGGTGCTGCTGGCCGTCCCCGATGACGCGCTCGAGCCGCTCGTCCAGGGCCTGGCGGACCTGGGGCGCTGGCAGCCGGGCCAGCTGGTCGCCCACACCTCGGGGCGCTACGGCGCCGCCGTGCTCGCGCCGGCTCAGCGCTGCGGGGCGATCCCGCTGGCGATCCACCCGGCGATGACCTTCTCCGGTTTCTCCACAGATGTGGCCCGGCTCGTCGGCTGCCCGATGGCCGTGACCGCGCCGGCCGCGGTGCTACCGATCGCGCAGGCGCTGGTGGTCGAGCTCGGAGGGGAGCCCTTCGTCCTGGAGGAGTCGGCGCGCCCGGCCTACCACGCGGCCCTCGCCCACGGCGCCAACCACCTGCTGACCGTGGTGACGCAGGCCGTGCGGGTGCTGGCAGCCGCCGGGGTCGAGGACGGTGCGGCCACGCTCGGCCCCCTGCTCACGGCGGCCCTGGACCGGGCCCTGCACGAGGGCGAGGCGGGCCTGACCGGGCCGGTCTCCCGGGGCGACGCCGGGACGGTGGCCGCCCACCTGGAGGCACTCTCCGCGCTACGCGACAGCCAGGGGCGGGGTCTCGACGACGTGGTCGCCTCCTACCGGCAGCTGGCCACCGCTACCACTGAGCGTTGCGAGGCCACCGGGCGCCTGACCGCCGAGCAGGCCCTGCGCCTGCGCGAGCTCCTGGACCCGGAGCGGGCCGAGGGCTGACTATGAGGGTTCCCCGGCCTGGGTGGCGGCGACGGCGCGCGCGAGCCACCGGTCGAGCTGCTCGGCACGGGCGCGGCGCAGCGCGCGCTCACTGATCCGCGCCGCCAGGGCCTTGGCGTCGGCGGCATCGAGGTTGGTGATCGAGGCGGGAACCTCACGGGCGACCATGTCGAAGCCGAGGGCGGCCAGGCTGCGCCGGCGCGCCAGCGGCCCCTGACGCACCCGCAGGGACTGGATGCGCTCGTAGGGGAAGACGGCCACTCGCCGCCGCCAGCGGCCGTGGCGGATGATGACGCAGGTGTCAGTGAGGATGACGGCCGCGCGCCGCCAGGTCAGGGGACGGAAGATCCGCCCGCGGCGGCTGATGCGCACGAAGCCGCGCTCCGCCGAGCCCGCCGGGGCCTGCGGGTCGCCGACGCCGTCATCGTCGCGGCCGGTGAGGGCCTGGGCGAGCAGCCTGTCCGGGTCGGGCACGCCCAGGTCGGGAACCACGAGCCACAGCGCGCGCAGGGCGGTGTCGCGCGTCCCCACAGGCAGCAACAGGTTGCTGGTCTGCCGGTTCTGCCCATCCTGGGACCGGTCCTCGCGGCCGGCCACGGTGACATTCACCTTCCACCAGTCCTTGCCGCGCCACAGGATCGGCTGAGCGATCCCGACACCGTGGACCCGCCCGGGCGGGAGCGTGCGGGAGGTGTCGGAGGTGAGCCCGTAACGCATGCGGATACCGCTGGGAGTGGCGGCGGCCTGGAAGTTCCAGGCGTTGTTGAATCGGGACCATGCCAGGGACACCACACCAGCGACCGTGCTGATGAAGGTGGTCGCGATCGCGAGCACCCCGCCCCTGGGCGGGTCACCGATGGCGTAGGCGACGATGCCGACCACGATCAGGGTGATAGGCGGGATGAGAGACATGTAAAGGAGGACGCTGCGCAGCAGGGACCCCAGGAGGGTGGCACCGTCAACACTGTAGAGCGGGTGCTCCTGGAAGTGGGAGGCCCGCAGGCCCGGGGAGCGCGGCGCGGGGGCGGCCTTTGAGTCGGCGGCTCCTTCGGGCGTGAGGCCCTCGGGTCGGGAAGCGGACACGGCGTCGCCGATGCTGCCGGTGTCGCGGCCTGCTGCACTCGCCCCGACGGCGCCCTCCTTCGAAGCGGGACCGGGCAGGTCGATGTGCCCAGCGGCCAGGTCGAGGATGCGGTCACGCAGGGCCTGGAGCTCGCGGGTGGTGAGGAACCCGATGACGACCCGCGAGTCCCGGCCACCGGCGACCTCGACGGTCAGCCTCCCGACGCCGAAGACGCGTCCGAGCAGGGGGTGGACGACGTCGACCGACTGGATGCGCGGCAGACGGGCCGTGCGCAGCCTGCGGCTGAGGATGCCCGAACGCAGGTAGACGCCGTCGGCGTCCACGGCGTAGGCACGCCACCACCAGCTGAGTAGCCCGAGCCCCACCCACAAGGCGATGAGCGCCACCAGGCCGAGCAGGTAGTAGCCGACCTGGCCGGCCAAGGAGAAGCCTTGCTCCCGGATGAAGCGGTAGGCGCGTTCCAGGTCGTCGAGGTTCTGAGCCATGACGAAGGCCAGGACGCCGGTGACGATCTTCCAACCCTCCAGCAGCGGCGTGATGAGCCTGACCCGGTGCCAGGTGAGGTTCTCGGGAAGGGGGAGGTCTCGGGAGGCGGCAGGCCCGTTGTCCCCCGGCACGTCCGTCCTCGCCTTGCGGGCGGTCTCCGTCCCGCTGCCCCAGCCGGGGCTCACAGCCCGGCCAGCCTCTCCTCGCCGCGCTGGGACAGGACCTGACGCAGGCGCTCCGCCTCGGCCACCGGCAGCCCGTTGATCGTGGCGTCGGTGCTGGCCGAGGCCGTGTGGAGCCTGACCTCGGCGATGCCCAGCCAGCGGGCCAGCGGCCCCTGGGAGGTGTCCACGAACTGCATGCGCCCGTAGGGGGTGACGGTGATAGAGCGGAACATGACGCCGTGGCGCCACAGGAGGTGGTTGTCCGCCAGGGCATAGCCCATGGCCCGCACCTGGCGCGGAATGAGCCAGAGCTGCCAGACGAACAGCGCCGCGAAAATCCCCGCCGGGATGAAGTATCCGGAGGAGACGAGCACCCCGGGGACGGCGAAACCGATGATGACGACGGCGCAGAAGAGACCGACTCCCAGGATACGGGCGGTGATGAGGCGGTGGGAGACCGGGTGGAAGACGACGCTGTCAGGGGCGAAGGGGTCGGCGCCGGCGGTTCGCGCAGCCGGCTCACCGGCGCGGACGGGTGCAGCAGGTGCAGCCGGGACGACGCCGGGGCGAGGGCCGGAACTGGTCATGCGGGGGCTCCTGGTCCTTCGGGTGCCCGCCCGGAGGGGCTGGCCGAACCGTCGTCGTCGCCGTCGCTGGAGATGGAGCACCACTGCTCGACGACGAAGCCGACGACGCACCACAGGAGGCAGGCCAGGAGGCACCCGGTCGAGGTCCAGGCCAGGTGAGTCATGGCCGGCGAGCGCGGCGTCACCAGCGCCAGGATGATCCCGCCGCCGTAGACACCGCCCAGGACCGCCCCCACGATGGCTGAGGCCTGGGCGGCGGCCGCCGTGGTGGCGGCGCCGGTCGGGGTGATCCAGGTGCGCTCGCGCGCCCGCAGGCGCCTGACCGCCAGACCTGCCACCAGGACGATGCCGGCGATGACCAGCGCGGTCACCGCCCCCCAGGGGGAGAGGACCGGGACCCAGCCGACGTGGCGCAGCAGGAGGTCACCGACCACCCAGGAGGTCACCGCGGCGGCCATGAACCAGGTGACGGCACTGGTCCAGCGGGTGCGCCGCATCAGGCGTCCTGGCGGGGACCTGTCCCCTGGGCGCCACCACCGATGACGTCGTTCCACTGGAGCGGGGACTTCCAGGCGTTCCCAGCGGCGTCATCCTGCTGGCCGTGGGAGCCCCCATCCGGCCCCGCCGTGCGACCGGGGGCGTAGGCGCTCTGCGGCCCGGCCGCCTCGGGGGCCGAGGCCGCCTGGTAGGGCGAGTCGATCTGCGGGGCCTGCTCGGCCCAGGGGCTCGCCTCGTTAGAGGTGTCGAAGGGCGACTGCCCGAAGGGGGAGGACTCGGCCGGCGCCTGGTCACCGAGCGGCTGCGCGGGGGCGGCCGGCTGCGGGGCGGGAGATGAGGCCTCGGAGATGCTGCCGGCGTAGTCGGCGGACAGGGAGGCATCGGCCACGGAGGACTCGTCTCGGGTGGCGTCGTAGACCAGCCCGGGCTCGGAGCCTGCGGCGTCCTGCGCCACCGGGGGCTCCACGTAGGGGCCGGTGGGCTTGTCCGGCAGGGCCTCGGAGT
Organism: Actinomyces acetigenes; assembly: GCF_031296635.1. Classification (NCBI taxonomy): domain Bacteria; kingdom Bacillati; phylum Actinomycetota; class Actinomycetes; order Actinomycetales; family Actinomycetaceae; genus Actinomyces; species Actinomyces acetigenes. The sequence goes on along the minus strand of NZ_JASPFC010000021.1, from coordinate 4,253 downwards.
CCAGCCAGTCGAAGGCCAGCCAGCGCAGGCCTCCGCGGTCGGGGGCGTTCTCGGCGAGCTCAGACACGGAGTGCCCGGCCAGCTCGGCGAAGGGATCGGCCTGGCTCCACGGTACCAGGACGAAGGCGCGCTCGGCGGCGCGCGGGTGCGGCAGGGTCAGGGCCGGGTCGGAGGAGGTGACGCCCTCGACGTCGATCAGGTCGACGTCCAGGGTGCGCACGTTCCACGGCTCGGTGCGCACGCGCCCGGCCGCGACCTCCAGGGACTGGCAGACCTCGAGGAGCTCTCGCGGGGAGAGGGTCGTCATGGCCGTGACCACCGTGTTGAGGTAGTCGGGCTGGGGTTCGGCGCCCTCGGCGACGACGGCGAGCGTGCGGGCCAGCGGCGCCACCTGCGTGACCTCGATGCCCTCAGTGGCCTTGAGGCTCTGGACTGCCGTGCGCAGGGAGTCCACGACTCCGCCGACGTTGGCGCCCAGGCCGAAGACGACGCCCACGGGGCGGGTGGGCCGCTCGGCGAGCGGGTCGACCGGAGCGGTGGGCGCCGCCGGGGCCTCAGGCGCGGCGGGAGCCGGTGCGGTGAGGGAGCGCTCAGCGGGCTGGGAGAAGTCCTCGGAGACGGAGGGCTGGGAGTAGGAGGGCTCGGAGTATGAGGACTCAGAGTAGGCCGGTGCCGCTGCCTCCTGGCTCACGGCCCCGGGGACCTCACCGGGGCCGGCGAAGGGGCTGGGCCCGGGCTCACCCTGGGGCTGGGAGACTGGGACGGAGGAGGCGTCAATGAAACCGTCGGCGGCGCTCCCGGGGCCGGAGGCGTCGGCGCCCAGCGGGGGGAAGGGGAAGCCGGGCGCGTCGGCGCCCGCCGTCTCGGGGGCGGCGTCACCGGCGTCACCGGCCTGGCTGGAGGCGGCCCCCCTGTAGGAGCCGGACTCGTCGAAGGCGGCCGGCCCGTTCAGCAGGTCCGCGGAGTCCTCGACGGCGGGGGCGGACTGGTCCTCGCCCTCCTCGGAGGAGGCCACGTGGCGCCCTTCGCGGGGCAGCTGAACAGCGAGGCCACCGGCGGCGGGAGCCGGCTCGGACGAGGCCGCTGCCGAGGCGTCGGCGGCCACCTCCTCGGCGTAGCTGAGGGCACTGGGCTCCGGCTCACTGGGGGCGGGCGCCGCGCCCAGGGCGTCGGCCGCCAGGCTCACGAACCCGTCGGCGCCAGCGGTCCTGCCTGCGGAGGCCGCGGTGGGGGCGCTGGTCGAGGGGGCGTCCAGCGCGCTCGACGCGGCATAGGAACCGGCCGCCTCGTTGGAGGGCAGGCTGGAGGCCTCCGGGGCCTGGGGAGCCTCCGGAGCCCAGGCGGGGGCCGATGAGACGGAGGAGTCCGCGCTCTCAGTGGCCCAGTCCGGAGCCCACGGCTGGGTCGACTCGGCGCCCCCACCGACAGAGCCGGGCTCGGTCGGCATCGGCGTGGGCACCGAGGGCGCGGCGGCCGCGAAGGGCGAACGGGCCGGAGCCTCCATCGGCGAGACCGGCGAGGGCGTCGGGGTGATGGGAGGCTCGGGGGTCGACGCCACCGGAGCGGCGTCACCACCCGCGAAGGAGGCGCCCGAGACGTCCGGAACCTCCTTCACGAGGGGGGCCGCGGGAGCGGCGGGGGGCTCGTAGACGGGCGCTGCCGGTGAAGCGGCGGCCACCGGGGAGGCCGAGGAGGAGGGGGAGGCGTAGGGCTGGGCGGACACGGCCACCGGCGCCTCGGCCTGCGCGGCCCAGGCGGCCTGGCTGGTGGCAGGGGCCCCGCCGTGGCCCGCTGCGGCGTCGGCCACCCGGTGGATGGTCACCGAGACGTCCTCGAAGGCGACGTCGAGGGGGGCCTCGGGCTTGTGCACGGTGACCTCGGCGGCCACGACGCGGGGGAAGGACAGGACCCGCTCGGCGATCCGGTCCGCCAGGGACTCGATGAGGTTGACCGGTTCCCCCTCGATGATGCTCACGATGCCGTTGGCCACGCGGGAGTAGTCGACGGCGTCGGTCACTGAGTCGGTGACGGCGGCCACGGCGGTGCCGCGCTGCCCCAGGTCGAGGATGACGTCGACCGTGAAAAGCTGGCCCTCCTCGCGTTCGAAGGGCAGGACGCCGTGGTGGCCGCGGGCGGACAGGCCGATGAGGCTGATCCGGTCGGTGGTCGCGGAGACGGTGGTGCTCACTGGTGTTCCTTCCAGAGGGAGGCGGTGCGGACGGCGGCCCGGTTGGCCGGGACCTCGTGGACTCTGACGGCCCAGGCGCCTGCAGCGGCAGCCAGGGCGGTGGTGGCGGCGGTGACGGCGTCGCGCTGGACGGGGGTGGCCTCGGCCTCGGCGGCCTGGGCCAGGAAGCGCTTGCGGGAGGAGCCGACCAAAAGGGGCTGGCCCAGGTCCGCGATGAGGCGGGAGGTGGCGGCCAGCAGCTCCCAGGACTGGGTGTGGGTCTTGGCGAAGCCGAGGCCGGGGTCCAGGACCACCTGGGCGCGGTCCACCCCGGCGGCGTCCAGCTCGGCCAGGCGCTCGCGCAGCTCGGCCTCGACCCCGGCGACGACGCCGCCGGGGTAGTCGGTGAGCCGGTCCATGGTCTCGGGGTCGCCGCGCCAGTGCTGGCAGACGTAGACGACGCCGGTGCGGGCGATGAGGCCGTGCATGGCGGGGTCGGCCAGGCCCCCGGAGACGTCGTTGATGATGTGGGCGCCGGCGTCGATGACGGCCTCGGCGGTGGCGGCGTGGATGGTGTCCACCGAGATGATGGCGCTGGCGGCGGGGCTTGTCCCGCCGCCAGCGCCGGCCCCGTCGGCGAGGAGGGCACGCACCACGGGCAGGACCCGGGAGATCTCGGTGTCGACGTCGACCCGCTGGGCGCCGGGGCGGGTGGACTCCCCGCCGACGTCGATGACGTCGGCGCCCTGGGCGATGAGCTCGCGGGCGTGGGCGACGGCCGCCTCGGGGTCGGCCCAGCGGCCGCCGTCGGAGAAGGAGTCAGGGGTGACGTTGAGGACGCCCATGAGGAGCGTCCGGTCGCGGGGCACCCACCCCGGCAGGGGGGCCGGGGCGGCGGCGGGAAGAATCGTCACGGGGCCAGGCTAACGGTTGGCCCGCCGCAGTGGGAGGACCGAAACATCTTCAACCCGCCTCACATTGAGAGCCGGGACACGATCCGCCGGGGTCAGGGCGCCCCACTTCGACCAAAACTTCATAGAAGACGCGGAGCCGTGTCGTTTATGAAGTTTTGGTCGAAGTGATGGGGCCACACCACTGTCGGCGGCAGCGGGCCTCCCTCGAAAGGTGGAGACACTGGCCCTAGTCCGTCCCTTCGACGCATTCCGGCGCGATGGCGCCATTTCTAGGCTTCTTCACGTCACCAGGGCGGTGCGGGACGCAGCGCGATGCCAGTGGTCGGCTCCGCCCGCCACCCGAGTCAGTCACCGAGAAGGGTCATGAGATGACACACCCGCCCCAGCCACCAGCCTTCAACCACCCCGCCCGTCCTACGCCGCTCCCCCAGGCGGCTCCGGCCACGCCGGGAGTGCCGACGGCGCTCATCACTCCTGCCGCCTCCGCACCGATGCGGGTGGTTGAGGCCCGTGGTCTGACTAAGGTCTACGGCGAGGGCGAGGCCCGGGTCGTCGCCCTGGACTCGGCGAGCCTGGTAGTGGGACGCGGCGAGTTCGTGGCCATCATGGGCCCTTCCGGATCGGGCAAGTCCACCCTCCTGCACTGCCTGGCCGGCCTGGACACCCCCACCTCCGGCAGCGTCTTCATCGCCGGCCAGGACCTGTCGGGCATGAAGGACAAGCAGCTCACCGCCATGCGCCGCGACCGCCTCGGCTTCATCTTCCAGTCCTTCAACCTGCTGCCCACCCTGACCGCTGAGGAGAACATCCTCCTGCCCCAGCGCCTGGCCCACCGCAAGCCGGACCGGGACTGGTACGACGCCGTCATCTCCACCCTGGGCATCGGCGACCGCCTCACCCACCGCCCCAACGAGCTCTCCGGCGGACAGCAGCAACGCGTAGCCGTGGCCCGCGCCCTCATAGGCCGCCCCAAAGTCATCTTCGCCGACGAGCCCACCGGCGCCCTGGACACCGCCTCGGCCGTCGCCCTGCTGGAGGCCCTGGCCGGCATGTGCGAGCGCCTGGGTCAGACGGTGGTCATGGTCACCCACGACGAGTAGGCGGCCGCCACTACCAACCGCATCATCCGCCTGCGCGACGGGCGCATCACCGGGGTCGAGGCCGTGCGCCGC
>NZ_JASPFC010000020.1:0-58578 GCF_031296635.1 Actinomyces acetigenes | reverse complement strand
TGAGACAAACAACGGAGGACCCAGCGCCCGAAGCGCCGTCACAGCCGGACAAAGCGTAGCCCCCACCACCCTTGATGGGTGGTGGGGGCTCCGTACTGCGTTCCCAAACGCGATACCCGTCCCGTACCCTCACCAGGCAACCACAGGCACTTTTCGTTGGAAACTCGGGAATTTGTGGAGATGGGGGGAATCGAACCCCCGTCCGACGGCCGCACAACAGGACTTCTCCGGGTGCAGCTCGCTAGCGTTTTTCTCAGCCCCGGCGTCTCACGCGAGCAAGGACGCCGACGGGCTCAGTCGATGAAAAGTCCCAAGAGCCCTACCGACACGGGCTCTCAGCAGTGGCTTCCTGGATGACGCCAGGAACCGGGGCGGAAGCGCTCCCCGGGCTGACGGACTTCGAGGCTCGCTCAGGCGGCGAGGGCGAAGTCGGTGCGAGTGTTATCGGCACCTATTGGTTCGCGCAGAGCGTTGACGAGATGACTGCGCATCCTCGACCCGCTTCTCCTGAACCTACGACCGTCGTCGAAACCGATCATCCCCTATGGAGGTGTCACCGGACTCCCGCAGGAGACCTGGAACGCGCTCTCAGCAGAGCCAGGCCACTTTAGCAGAATCAGGGACGAGAACACAGAAGGCCGCTGCCCCGTGCCTCACACGGCCGGTCAGCAGGTAGAAACACTCAAGGAGTCTTGCTCCCGCCCGTCTCAGCCCCGACGCCGGTTGGCGGCTGCCATGGCCCGGGCCGCCTCCCGCTTGTCCTGTGCCTCACGCAGCGCCTGGCGCTTGTCCCAGTCCTGCTTGCCCCGAGCCAGGGCGATCTCCAGCTTGGCGCGTCCCTCGATGAAGTACAGCTCCAGCGGGACCACCGTGTAGCCCTTGGCCTGGACCCTGGTCTCGAGGCGCTCCAGCTCGCTGCGGTGCAGGAGCAGCTTGCGCTTGCGACGCGGGGAGTGGTTGTTCCACGTCCCCTGCAGGTACTCGGGTATGTGAGCCCCTTGGAGCCAGGCCTCGCCATGGCGGTCGATCTCGATCCAGGCCTCGGTCAGCGAGGCCCGCCCCATGCGCAGCGCCTTGACCTCGGTGCCGGTGAGGACCAGTCCCGCCTCGTAGCGGTCCTCGATGAAGTAGTCGTGGGTCGCCTTGCGGTTACGGGCCACCGTCTTGTGGGCGTCGGAGGCGGCCTTCGCCTTCTGTCCGGCCGTCGGCTTGGACGCCCGAGCAGACTTGGAGGCAGGGGTCATCGGCCTGTCCTTTCACGAGTACGGGATGGCTGGCGCTCCCCTGTCAGAACGACCCGGAGCCTCCTCCGAGCGGACCGAGCCCGACCGGGGCATCGTGGCGTAACACGACGATACGCAGGGACAGGAGTCTACGGGCCCAGTCAAGACGGACTCGCCTAGAAGCCGGGCAGGGACATCGGGTCGATGTACACCCCGTCCTGAGCCACCTGGAAGTGGACGTGCGCCCCGGTCGCGTAGCCGGTTGAGCCGGTCGCGCCGACGACGTCGCCGCGATTGACCTGCTGACCGTCGGCAATGCTGCGCGAGGAGAGGTGGCACAGGGTGATGACGTAGGAGTGCCCTTCGATGATGCCACCGTTGATGTCGATGCCGATGCCGCAGGACTCGGAGTTCCAGTAGGTGGCCACTCCGGAGACCGCCGCGTACTGGGGCGTTCCCTCACTCGCGGCGAAGTCGACCCCCTGGTGCCCTGTTGCGACACCGGTGACCGGATGGACGCGGTACCCGAAGGGCGAGGTCACCTCGAGCGGGCCGGTGATCGGGTGACCGATGTACCCGCTTCCCAGGGAGTCGGCGCCGATCGAGCTCGCGGGGACCGAGGGCATCGTTCCGGCGCTGGCCGCAGCCCGGTTGGCGGCGTCGATCTGGGCGACTCGCGATGCCGCGGCCGCGGCATCGGCGTTGGCCTGGTCGAGCTGGGACTGCAGATCGCTCTTACGGCTCTCCAACGCCTCGGCGGCCGACTTCTTCTGCGCGGCCAGCTTGGCGACCTCGTCCCGCTTGGTCTTGGCCGCGTCCCGGGCCGCCTTGGCGTTCGCCTCGGCGGTGTCGGCCTCGGTCTTGAGCGTGCTGACTCGCGTGGTGGCAGCATTCTGCCTGGCCTCACGGTTGGCGTTCTGAGCGCGCTCGACCTCGGCGGCGGACAGTACCGCCTCCTGGACCCCTGAGCCGATCTCAACCGCTGAGGCTCGCTGGCTGAGCTCCTCGACGTCCTGGGAGGCGAGGACATAGCTCCAGGAGGTCACCGAGTTGTCCCCCTGATAGGTGGACACGACGATCTCCGCCACGGAGCCGGAGGTCTCCTCGGCCGTCTTCTTGGATGCCTCGGACTCCTTCTTTACCGTCTCAAGGCTGTTCTGCGCCGTGTTCAGGCGGTCACTGGCGATCTGCTGCTCCCTCTCCTTGGCGGCCAGAGTCGTCTCAGCGGTGGTCAGCTGTGTCTCCGCGGTGCTCAAGGAGGCCTGGGCGTTCTGAAGCGAGATGTAGGCCTGCCCCAGATCGGCGCTGACCCCCTCCAGCGAGGAGATCACCTGCTGCTGCTTGCGCTGCGCCTCATCCTGCTTGGCGACGGCGTCGTCTCGCTCATCGGCCAGGGAGATGTCCCCGGAGTAGAAGAAGACGAGGCTGGCGGCGGCCAGGGCGCAGACTGCGGCACGCCGGCGTGAGCGGTGCAGGAACAGACGAGACAGCATGTGAGATCAGATCCTCGTGTACTTGGACAGGGATAAGGCGGAGGAGACCGCGGCCAGGGCGATGGCGGCCAGAATCAGCCAGGGCGACAGGAGGAGGACATCCCTGGTGCTGATGAAGGCGCTCGTGAAGGAGATGGATGAGGCGAGCCACCCCTCCACGACGTAGCGCACTCCTAGCCACAGCGTGGCCACGGCGAGAATCGCCCCGGTGAGGGCGGCGATGACTCCTTCGAGGATGAAGGGCAGCTGGATGAAGAGGTTCGAAGCCCCCACCAGGCGCATGATCCCGGTCTGTCGGGAACGGGACATGGCCGACAGCCTGATGGTCGTCGAGATGAGCAGCACCGCGGCCACCGCCATGATTGTCGCCAGCCCTCCCGTGATCCAGGAGGCCCGGTTCATCACGAGGAAGAGCGGCTCGAGGGTGGAACGCTGGTCGACCACCCGCTCCACGCCGCTGTGCCCCTCGAACTGCTCGGCCACCAGCTTGTAGTTCTCGGCGTCCTTGAGCTTGATGCGGAAGGACACGGGCATCATGTCCTCCGTCGCGTTCCTCCCGACGGCGGACTTGGCGTAGGCCTTCATGAAGTTCTGGTAGGCCTGGGCCTTGGTCTCCATCTGGTAGGACTTGACGTAGCCGGAGGGGGCGCCGCTGGTGATGAGGTTCTCGACCTCGCTGATCTGGGCGGCGGTGGCCTCGCCGTTGGCGCAGTTGGAGGAGGCCGACGACTTGGGGCACATGTAGACCGAGACCTCGACCTTGTCGTACCAGTCGCCCTTCATGGTCGAGATCTGGCTCTGCAGCAGCGACGAGGCCCCGACGAAGAGCAGCGACACGAAGGCGACGAGAATCACCGACACCGTCATCGCCAGGTTCCGGTACATGCCCTTGGCGGTCTCCGACAGGACGAAACGCAGTCTCACAGTTCTTCTCCTTCAGCGGTCCGAGCCGTAGACGCCGCGGTCCTGGTCGCGCACGACCTCGCCGCCCTTGAGCTCGATGACGCGTTTACGCATCTGGTCGACGATCTCGTCGTCGTGAGTCGCCATGACGACCGTGGTCCCCTGCCGGTTGATGCGGTCGAGCAGACGCATGATGCCGACCGACGTCGAGGGGTCCAGGTTCCCGGTGGGCTCATCGGCCAGGAGGAGCTTGGGCCGGTTGACCATGGCGCGGGCGATCGCCACGCGCTGCTGCTCACCCCCGGAGAGCTCGTGCGGCAGGCGCCTCTCCTTGCCCGCCAGCCCCACCAGGTCGAGGGCCTCGGGCACAGCGGAAAGGATGTAGTGGCGCGGCTTACCGATCACCTGGGAGGCCAGCGCCACGTTCTCCAGGACGGTCTTGTTCTCCAGGAGCCGGAAGTCCTGGAAGACGAAGCCGATCTCCCGTCGCAGCTGGGGAACCTTCCATGAGGAGATCTGCGACAGGTCACGTCCCAGGACGTGGATGCGTCCCTTGGTGGGACGTTCCTCCCGGATGACCAGCCTCAGGAATGTCGACTTGCCCGATCCCGAGGCGCCGACAAGGAACACGAACTCGTCACGATTGATCTTGATGTCGACGTCGTCGAGCGCCGGACGCATCCCCCGGTCATAGACCTTCGAGACGTGGTTGAAGCGGATCATCTGCTCGTTGCTCCCCTGCTGCGCCCCGAGCACGGCACTCGGGTTCATGGCGTTGTGGCCACCGTATGCGTCGACACGCCATTTTTCCGCCGTGACACGCCCAGCATCGATGTGGCTTGTGATGGCCGGGACGCGGTGTGATCCTCCTGTGATCACAGACCTCGACAGCCCCAAGCTCCAACCACTGACCGGCAACGCGCCCTAGGCTTGGGAGCATGAGTGAGACCCCCCTATCGCCCGCGCTGTCACGTGCCTTCGAGGATCGCGTCGACCTGGGTTCCTGGGCGGGCTTCACCTCGTCGCTGGCCCGGTTCCTCGACGAGGTGTGCAGGCCGTCCGCGCAGCGGGGAGAATCCGTCGAGGCCGCCATTGACCCGTCCGGCGGGACCCTGCTGCTGACTGCCCCGGTCCCCATGGTCAAGCCCGAGGAGCTGGCTCCCCAGGGGCGCTGGTCGCAGCTGCTGGCAAGACTGTCCCTGATCACTCCCCCTGTTCCCTCCCCGGACCTGCCGGGCGTGGTCCTCGTCGGACGCTCCGACGGCATCGAGGTCTCGCTGCCTGAGCTCGATGCGCAGGGACGGGTGCTGCTCGGCCCCACCGAGCGCAGGATCCTGGGGGCGATCGGCTGGCAGGAGAGCCATCATGTCTTCGCCAGGCTGCTGTCCGACGCGGACGAGACCGCCGACCTGGTGGCCCGTATCCTCATCGAGGTGCTCGAGGTCGCCCATCCCGCAGACCTCGACTACCTCCTGCGCGCGCACTCGGACATCAGTTGACCCCTGCGGCCTGCTCGACGAGATCATCGGCGAGCTCGTAGGCGGGCCACGGCTCCCCGGTCTGGTCCTCGGTGCGCACGCTGGCCGGATCGACGACGAAGGACTCGGAGCTCTCTGCGTGCGTCGCGCCGGACCCGCCGAACCCGGTGGGCTCAGTGGACTTGGAGGACTCCTGGGGGGCTGCGGGCCCCGGGACCGGTGAAGCCGGGGCACCTGAGGCCGCCGTCTCGACGTCCCAGTGATCCGATGAGACGTGCTCGTCGCCACCGGGCTCGGGCTCGACATCACCGGTTCCACCGCCCGAGGAGGCCGAAGGCGCCGACTCCACGGCTTTCACGCGCGCGAAGCGGGACTCCCCTCTGGTCAGGTCGTGACCGGCGGCCTGAAGCGTGATGACGTTGGTCTCGTGCTTCCTGCCGTTGCTCTCCCAGGACTCCTGGGAGAAACGTCCGGTGAGCAGGACCGCGTCCCCTTTACGCAGGGAGTGACTCAGATTGGCGGCGAGCTGCCCCCATGCCTTGGCGGTGAACCAGATCGTCTCGGCATTGTTCCAGCCCTGCTCAGTGCGGTAGGTCGGGGTGACGGCGACGCGGAAACGACAGTAGGGACGGGCACTGTCCCCGACACGGGACAGGACCGGACTGGTTCCGACGACGCCCTGAACGGTGAGGTCGAGCTGACGAGTCATGAGGGGGCTCCTTGGTTGTGGGCGGGCGGCCCTCTGCCGCCCCTGCACCACAACGGTGCTCGGCCCGCCCCTCAGGTGCCCAGCCGGACCCGGGCTTACTCCCCACATGACTCTGCCCGGAGGGCAGGCTGAGGGCTGTGGCCACGCGGTGGCCTTGGCACAGACGGGGTTAGAGCCCCAGAGCCGATTGCAGCACCCGGTGCTTGTCCAGAACCTTGGCGGCCGGCCGGCTCAGTCCCCGCTCAACCACGGACTCCAGGCGGTCACGCACCCGTTGTCCATAGCGCTGCGCCTCGCGGCGCGCTCTGCTGCGCCGGCGCACCGTGGCGATCAGGACCGCTATGAGTCCGACAGCGATAAAGCAGACCGGGACGATCTCGATACTGCGGTGCAGGACCTCGAGCCCCTCGCGCACCACGGAGGCGGACAGCCACGACACCCCACCGAGCACCATGAGCAGGCCTCCCCACCACAGCAGGTCGATCAGCGGCTGTCGGTGCCCTGGCAGCGCCACGGAACCGACCGCCTCAGCAGTCTGCCCCGCCAAGGTCTCCGGGGAGACGACGGCGGCCTCCAGACTCCGGGCCCATGTAGGCGGCAGCCCCTGCGAGGTGCGGTGGACCCATGTGGAGTGGGCCGAGGACACTGCGGTACGCGAGGGCGGTTCGGGACGGGCCAGGGCCCTGGGCAGCACCCTGGACAGCCCGGCTCTCACCGAGTCCTCCACCGCCTGGGCGCCAGAAGCCTGCAGCAGCACCTTGGTGGTCTCCTCGGTGAGCTCGGCATTGAGCTCCACCTTGTTGCGGGCCACCGTGGGACGCAGACGACGCGTGATCGCGTCAAGCTCGGCCGAGGCCGTGCGTGCCGCGTTGGACTCCCGTGCGACGCGCTGGCGCAACATGCTGCGCACGACGTCGAGGTTGTCGCCGCGCACGGCCGAGACCGGGAGCACCTGAACCCGACTGAGCCCGTCGTCCTTGAGAAGAGACCCGACGTCGTCCAGCAGACTCGCCAAGCCGCTCTCCGGAAGGGTGTCCACCTGGTTGACCAGGACGAGCATGTCCTCCTGACGGGCCCCCAGTCCGCGCAGGTAACCGTCGTGCAGGGCCGCGTCGGCGTACTTCTGAGGATCAACCACCCACACGAGGATGTCGGCCAACGGGACGAGGCGATCCACTTGCAGGGAATGCTCGGTCGTCACTGAGTCGTAGTCGGGAACATCGAGCAGGACCAGGCCGGACATGGAGCCCTGGTCCTCGGCGTCGAGAATCGAGTCCCTCCGGATACGCCGTTCCGAGGAGACCCCGAGGAAGTCCAGGAGCGGGCCGGCGTCGTCACCCCAGGAGCAGGCGGCCGCCCGCGACGTCGTGGGACGACGCGCGCCGACATCTGCGAAGTTCAGCTGGGTCAAGGCGTTGAACAGCGACGACTTGCCCGAACCGGTGCCCCCGAAGAGCGCCACGACGGTGTGATCCACTCCCAGCGCCAGACGCTGGGCCACGGCATCGAGCGCCTTGTGGGCAGGGATCGACAGGGAGGCCGGAACCTCCGTGGGGCACAGGCGCAGGGCTTCTCGAACCGCATTCAGACGGGCATCGAGGTGCTCGGCGTCGAGCACCTCGAAACCTCTGTGCGCCGAGGTGGAGGGGACGGATTCGGAATGGCTCATGCTGTGGCTCCGGGACGGGTGAAGGGCTTGAGCTCGCCCGAGCGCAGACGCAGCGCAGCGGCGAACCCAGGGGCGGGGGCGAGCGAGGTGGCCGCCCCCTTGGGGACTGTGGCAGTCAGCGCCTCCGTGACCGCTTCCACCAGGAGGGCGCTGGCCTGAGCGGTCTGCTCCTCCAGTCCCAGGCGTCTGGCGGCTGAAACAGCCCCGTCAACGCCGGCTGCGGCGGAGATGAGGAGGTCGATGACACTGCCGGGGCTCAGTCTACGGATGTCCTGCGGGCTCTCGATATTGGCCTCCAGGTAGCCGACCCAGGCCTCAATGGTCGCGGCCGCGTCATCACCCTGCCCCAGGATCCTGTGCGCACGTTCCTCGGCCCCCACCTCGGCCCAGGCCCTTCGAGCCTCGGCGTTCAAGGCGACGATAGCGGCCTGAAGCTGGTTGGCCAGGGCCTGGCGAGCATCGTTGGCCAGCTGGGAGAGCCCCTCGGCGCGAGCCTTGCCCGCCCGTCCCAGGAACCCTCTGCGCAACTTGCCCCCCTGGGCCAGCGAGGCCAGCGGGCCCCCGGAGGAGGCCAGGGTGATCCACCGGGTAGCGGTGGCGCCCTGGCCTGCAACGCCGGCCCTGATGTCGGCGCTCATGGCCTCGATGGCGGTCTCCCTCAGCTCCTGGCACGTCCTCTCCAGCTCCTGGGCCACCGCGTCCTGGGCGTCGACGTCGTCGGCCAGGCGCTCCAGGTCGGCGCGCAGTGTGCTCCACACCCCTCTGCCGGTACGACGCACGAGACCGGCTGCACGGTGACGCCCGGCGAGGAGCTGCAGCCAGTCGCGCAGCTCGCTGACGCCATCACCCGACAGGAGCCCCTCGTGTGGCCCGGCGTCCGGGACGACGAAGAAGGGCGCCTCCGACAGTCCCAGCCCCTGCAGGCGGGTGATGAGATCCCGACGCACCTCGGGCAGAATCTTCGCCGGCACCCGGTTAAGAACCACGCCGATGGGAGTCTCACGGCGTGCGGCCTCCTCCAGCGTCGTCCACGGTGTCTGATCGCCGTAACGCGCCGCGGTGGTGACGAAGAGCCACAGGTCGGCCGCCTCCAGCAGCCTGCCGGCCAGAGCCCGGTTGGCCTCGTGCACGGAGTCCAGGTCCGAGGCATCGATCAGGGCCAGGCCGGCCGGAATGGCAGCGGAGACCTCCTGCCGGCACACCTGGGTCAGAGGGTGCTCGGACAGTGAACCCATATCCTCAGGATTGGCCACCAGCACCGGAGTTCGAGTGGTGGGCCTGAGCACGCCGGCAACTGAGACCTCCTGACCGAGCACGGAGTTGACGAGCGTGGACTTCCCGGCACCCGTCGATCCGCCGATCACCACGATGGATGGGATGTCGGCATCCTGGAGGCGAGGAATGACCTGGTCACGGACCTGCCCGATGAGACCGTCGCGCAACGTGCGCGCAGCCTCAATGCCGTCGGCACTCAGAGCCAGGTCGAGGCGCTCAAGATCCCGGACCAGGTCGGACAGGACATCGAGGAGCTGAGCGCGACTCAGGGCGGAGACGGGGGCGTCGTCCTGGGAGTGGCGCGAGGGGACAGGAGCGGGCATGTGCCAACACTATGAGCACAGCGCAGCGGAGTCGACGATTGATCTCGACAGTTCACACCACATGTGTCGCAAGCCCAGTGAGAGTCTCCTGTCACCCCGCTGTGACCACTGAGAGCGCGCACCGAATCTCGCACGAGAAGAACATCCGCCCCTCAGGCGTGCCCGGAACTCAGCCTCCGACTGCGGCGTCCAAGCCGGATAAAGCCGGAGGCGATGAGTGCGACATCGTCGCCTCAGTGCCTGCGATCCGGCGACCCGAACGGTCGATAGTCCGCGGAATATCAACCTTCTCGGTCTCGACAGCCAGTGCCCCCGGCCGGACTCGAACCGGCAACCTGCGGATTAGAAGGCCGATGCTCTATCCATTGAGCTACGGAGGCGTGCGCGAAGCGCCTCACCAGCCTACGCCATCAACCCGGTGGCCCCGCCCCCGACGAGAGGGGCGCCCCAGCGCTGTTGTCAGCACCAGAAGACGATCTCGAGAAGATCACGCTGCCATGACGAGCGTGCATCGATCCGAACGGCCGATCGGTTCTGCATAGCCACAACGGTCATGCCTCACGCCACTCAGCGCCCGCGCCGCAATACGACCGTGATCGCACTGCAACGGCCCTGTGACCGGTTCGATCGACACCTCGGAGATCCCCGTACCCGCCCCGACGACGCCATCAGCATGTATCCAACCTCACGCCGGGGAGTCCTCACTCTTAGCGACGACGCCGAAACACCAGTATCGTGGCCGGAAGCCCCCATCCCACCCCTCCGGAAGGACCGCCCCTTGCCCACTCCCGCACTCATCGTGCGCTCCCTCTCTGCCCAGGCATCACTGGAGCCCCACACCTTCACCGCGCCTTTCACCGTGGGACGCTCACCGGACAGCGATGTTCAGATCGTCCACCCCCTGGTCTCCCGCACCCACCTCCAGGTGACCCCCACCCCGACCGGGTGGGCGGTGAGGTGCCAGGGACGTAACGGCATGCTCGTCAACGGGGCCGTGACGCGCGAGGCACTCGTGACTCAAGGCACTCGTATCCAGCTGGGCGACGCCTCCGGGCCTGCGCTGGGGCTCACTCCGGTCGTCTCCGGCAGCGCGCCTCAGACCGGCGCCCCCGTCCAGTCCCAGCCGATGGGCCAGCCCGTGCCATCCGCGCCGAGCGCCCCCTTCATCCCCTCGCAGCCGAGTGCGGCCTCCGCCCCGCAAGCCGCTCCCCTCCTCCAGCGCCCTGCCGGCCAGTCCCCGGCCGCAGCCCTCTCGGCGCAGGCCGCGCCCGTGCCCCAGGCCATGGCATCAGCGTCCTCAGCAGCCACCTACGTGGCACCCCCGGGCCGCCCGGCGCCGCCCTCATCGAGCTCAGCGAGCTCGGGCGCCTTCCCCACCTCGCGGCACACGCTCAAGTCCTTCCGCGTCACCTCCTCGGGCACCATCGGGCGCGCGCCCGACAACACCCTGGTTCTGGACGACCCGCTCATCTCCAAGCACCATGCCCGTATCGACGTCTCCCCCAACGGAATGGTCGTCACCGATCTGGGCTCCACCAACGGCCTGTATGTCGCTGGGCAGCGCGTGTCACAGGTCCAGGTCACCCAGCCCGTGCTTCTGGGACTGGGCTCCACATTCATCGCCCTGAGCCCGGACGGTCTGTGCGAGGTCCAGGTTGCGGGCGGAGCCGGCGGCGAGCTGGTGGGTAAGGACCTGACCTTCCGCGTCAACAACGGCAGCATGACGCTGCTTGACGGCATCTCCTTCTCCCTGCCGGGCAATGAGCTGCTGGCCGTCGTCGGCCCGTCGGGAGCCGGGAAGTCGACGCTGCTCAAGGCCCTCACCGGTGAGCAGAAGGCCCAGGAGGGCCAGGTGCTCTTCAACGGGCTGGACGTGTACGAGCACTACCCGGTCATGCGCAACAAGATCGGCGTGGTCCCCCAGAGCGACGTCATTCACTCAGCCCTCACTGTCCGCAAGACCCTCGAGTACGCCGCTGAGCTACGCTTCGCCAAGGACGTGTCCAAGGCCGAGCGGCGCCAGCGCATTGCCGAGGTCCTGGAGGATCTCGACCTGACCGCGCATGTGGACAAGCGGGTCAAGAAGCTCTCCGGAGGACAGCGCAAGCGGGTCTCCACCGCCATCGAGCTGCTGACACGCCCCAGCCTCCTGTTCCTCGACGAGCCCACCTCCGGTCTGGACCCCCAGCTGGACCGTGACGTCATGGACCTGCTGGCGTCCCTGGCTCACGGGACACGTCCTGGTGACAGCGGCCGCACGGTCGTCGTCGTCACCCACAATGAGAACCACATCGACCGCGCGGACAAGGTCCTCATCCTGGCTGCGGGCGGCAAGCCCGTCTACTACGGCTCCCCCCGCGAGGTGCTCCCCTACTTCCGCCAGAGGCTCAACGAGATTGCCTCTCAGGGCCGCCTGCTGCTCAACACGCCGAAGGGCACTCTGCCCGACCCGCCCGCGGTGGACGGCTACGCCGACGTCTACGCCCTCATCCGCAACCACACCGCGGAGCTGCGTCAGTACATGGAGGCCACGGTGCCCTCGACGCGGCGCGGAGGGGCTCCCGCAGCGGCCGCAGGACCGGCGACGCAGGAGAAGCCGCCCAAGCAGCAGTCCGTGCTCAGGCAGGTCTCGACCCTCGTTCGGCGCCAGCTGCGGATCGTGGCGGCGGACCCGTCCTACCTCGCCTTCATGCTGTTGCTACCCATCATCATGGGACTGCTGACCAAGGCGATCGAGGGCAGCGACGGCTTCGCGGTCCCCCACTATCCGGAGCCCACTCCCCCGACGCCGGAGAACCCCACTCCCCCGATCATCAGGTACTCCAGCCAGGCCCTGCAGCTGCTGGTCATCCTCATCACCGGGGCGGCGTTCTCCGGGATGTCGGCGACCATCCGCGATCTCATCGGGGAGCGGGACGTCTTCCTGCGGGAGAAGGCCGTCGGCCTGAGAGCCGGCGCCTACCTGTTCTCCAAGGCAACCATCCTGGCGCTCATCACCACCATTCAGACCGCACTGATGGTGGGTATCGCCCTGGCCCTCAACAAGGGCCCCACTGACGCCGTCATCCTGGAGGGGTGGCCGGGTCTGGAGCTGGCCTTCTGCTGCTGGGCCGTCGCCTTCGTCTCCGGGCTCTTGGGACTGGCGGTCTCTGCGATGGTCTCCTCCTCCGAGCAGGTTATGCCGGTCCTGGTGGTCTCCATCATGGCCCAGCTGGTCCTGTCCGGCGGCATCATCCCGATCGCGGGACGGGCGGTCTTCGAGCAGCTCGCCTGGTTCATGCCATCGCGGTGGGGTTACGCGATGGCCTCCTCCACCCTGGATATGCTTGCCATCCTGCCCAACCGCGACGACGCACTGTGGAAGCACGAGACCGCACAGTGGCTGACGGACTACGGCCTGCTCTCAGCCATCGGCCTGGCCTGCATGGTGGTGTGCTACGTCGCCCTAGCCCGCCGCGGGCGTCGCTGACTCTTCCCAGTCCTCCCGACGTGAGCGCCGGGGTGCCGACCACAGAGATGGTCCGCACCCCGGCGCCACGTATCGGCCGTGTATCACAGATGCTCCTACTTGCTGGTGATGCGGGAGACCACTAGGTCGAAGTTGAAGGAGGAGCCCTGTACGACCAGGAGGCGGGCGTCGCTCTGGCCCTCGGCGGGAACAATGGTGCCATCGTAGGCTCCGGGGGTCTTCCAGCCGACCTTGCCCGTATCCGGGGACACGGCGACGACCAGGTTCCCTGGATCACTACTCAAGAAGCTGTACTTCCCGACCTCCATCAGCACCTGTCCGTCACGGAGCAGCCCAACGGGTTTGATGTGACAACCATCGGAATGCGAGAACTCGGGCAGCGCGAGCTGCTTGCTGCCGACCTTGGCCGTGCAGGCACTGGTGTCGACGACGACGTTGACCGTGCCGTCGGAACCGATGACCGGGGTGGTCGAGGACGATGCCTTCGCCAAGGAGGAGTAGGCGTCTTTCAGTGACGAGGCATCCAGTGGCGCAGACGCGGCCCACCAGTGCTTCTCCGAGAACTTCCCCGAGACGGTTGATGCCTCGCTGCCGTTGGCCTTGTAGATGGTGGCACCCGAGGACGTCACTCGGGAGAAGGCCTGCGGCCCGGATTCGATGTTGAATCCACCGGGGAACCGAGTGTCCTTGTCGAACTCCGAGTCCGGTTGCTCGCCGTGCTCGGAGACGAGGACCTCGCCGGTCTTGGCCGACAGCACCTGGAACTGTCTCGACTTGATCTCGTAGGTGAGGATGAAGCCGTTATCGACCCGGCCTCCTTTGTAGTCGCCAGAAATCCGCCACTTCTCCTTGCCGGAGGCGTCGTACGCCCTCATGGGGCCTCCGTCGAAACCCTCCCCCTTGTCGGAGACCATGCCGAGCTCCGGCGTCGCGCCGATGTAGAAGGAGTCCTTGGAGAAAGGCACCTTGGAGGTCTTGCCCGCAGCCCCGATCACCGTGGACTCGTCACTGGTCTTGGTGCAGAGCATCGAGCCACCGACCCAGGGCCGGACCTTGTAGCACTCGCCCTTCCACACCGGCGTCGTCGTGCTCTTCGTGAGATCGACGAGCCTCGCATCGCTACCCTGCTCGAAGGCCATCGTGGTCCCGTCTGCGGACATGACGGGGTCGGAGACATCCGAGTAGCGCAGCTCCTCCCGGACACCATTGCCGGCAGGCAGGTCCACCGCCCACCTTTTGCCGGTCTCCGCTCCGGAGAAAAAGTACCACCAGGTCGCGCTCGCCCCCACTACTGCCAGGACGGTGACCACGGCAGCCGCAGCCACCCACCGGCGCCGCCACCACCGCCGATGCGCACCGGTCTGCGGTCCGCCCGTCGCAGCCTCCGGGTACTGCGGGCCCTGTTGACTGTAGAAAGCGGGCGCGGATGGGCTGGAGACACCGGGGCTGGTCGACATCTCAGGAACCGCGAAGCCGGCGGTCCCCACCGTTCCCGGGCTGACAGGAGCCTGTCCGAGGCCGGGGACGTACTGCTGCCCGCCCACCAGGGTCGGCGCATCCGGGGCGAAAGGCATCGTGGCTGAGGTCGCCGAGGGACTCGGCAGCGTCGCCGGCGGCGCGGGAGCCGCAGGAGGCAGGGTATCCCAGTCGTAGGGAACGAGCGAGGCCGTTGACTGCGGGGGCGAGGCGAGTCGTGGTGCGGCCGGCAGGCCGGCCAGAGTGGACTGCATGACGTCCAGATGCTGGGCGACGTCCTCAATGGAAGGGCGCGTGTCGGGCTGCTTGGAGATCATCGAGGCGATGAGCTCCCACAGCGGGTCGGGCACTCCCTGGGGCCGGCCCGCGTCACGTCGGGCGTGCTGGCTGAGCAGCTGGGCGGGTTCCCCCACGAACGGCGTCGTCCCGCACACCATCTCGTAGAGCATGATGCCCAGTGAGTAGATGTCGGCGGCAGAGGTCGGAGCCTGCAGCGACAGGATCTCCGGCGCCATGTACAGCGGTGTACCGATGGCCCCCGTGATGTGGGAGGCGGAGAAGGTGTCGCAGATACGCGCCACCCCGAAGTCCGCCAGTCGGGGCACAACAGTCTCGGGCACCTCCCCTCCCGGCGCGACACCGACGGCGACCGTCTCAGCCGGATCGCCGCCCCGGCTGGGACGGGAGCTGAGCAGGACGTTGGCGGGTTTGATGTCCCGGTGGATCACACCGGCCTGATGGACCGAGGACAGTCCCTGAGCGATACGCGTCCCCAGGGACGCCACCTGCGCAGGCGGCAGGCAGCCATGTGCCCTCAGCAGATCTCGCAGGTCACCGCCGTTGACATAGTCCATGACGATCGCGAAGGTGGAGCCCTCGATGACGACGTCACGAATGGCGACGACATAGGGACTGCGCACCCGCAGCAGAGTGGAGCGCTCCTTGATGAAGCGCTCCACGACGTCGGGATTCTCCACCAGGTCCGCACGCAGAACCTTGAAGGCCAGGGTCTCACGGGAGTCGGTACGCCGACCGCGCCAGACCTCTCCCTGGGCACCCGCACCGATCCGGGTCTCCATGATGTAGGAGCTTCCGAGGTGACGGGGATCGGGGCTGTGGGACATCAGTGCTCCGTGTTGCTCAAGGGCGGCCAGACTTCATGGAGACCTTATCGCGATCTTCGCACCACCGGACTGCTCCGCCAGGACATGGGCGCCCATCGCGCCTCGAATCTCACCACTCCCATGGGAGGGTCCAGGGGCCTGAAGCTCGCCGAGATGACTACAGTGGCTCCCGTGAGCAAGCAGATGACAACCTCTGACCCGCTGGTGTGGATCGACTGTGAGATGACGGGCCTGGACCTGAGCGCCGACGCGCTCATCGAGGTCGCCGTCGTCGTCACCGACTATGAGCTCAAGCCCCTGGCGGAGGGAATCGATGTGCTCATCAAGCCTCCTGCCGCCGCGCTGGAGCAGATGGATGACTACGTGCGCACCATGCACACCTCCTCGGGCCTCCTTACTGCCCTGGAGGACGGAGTGACCATGGAGACCGCCCGCGCCACGGTCCTGGACTATGTGACCTCCCTGGTGCCCGAGCCGCGTACCGCCCAGCTCGCGGGCAACTCCGTGGGCACGGACAAGGCGTTCCTTGCCCGCGACATGCCAGAGCTCATCCAGCACCTCCACTACCGGATCGTGGACGTCTCCTCCCTCAAGGAGCTGGCTAAGCGCTGGTACCCCAGGACCTTCTTCCACGCACCGAAGAAGGTCGGCGGGCACCGTGCGCTGGCAGACATCCTGGAGTCCATCGACGAGCTGCGCTACTACCGCGAGGTCCTGTTCCCCGACGGGGAGGGCCCGAGCTCTCAGGAGTGCAAGGACGCGGCTGAGCGGATCCTGCGCACACCCACCAGGTGAGCGGGGCGACGGCACCCTCTGCGCACCTGCCGGACGTGACGTAGTGCACCGAGTCCAGTTTGGTGTGCGGGGAGAGGAGCGGATACAGTACCGATTCGTTGCGGTGATGCCGTACATGGTGGCTGTAGCTCAGTCGGCAGAGCGCCTGGTTGTGGTCCAGGAGGTCGCGGGTTCAAACCCCGTCAGCCACCCCACTGATGGCGGATCATCCCGTCTTCCCCTCTCCCTCCTCGGCAGCAAATGACGCTGCCACCTCGTGGCGCAGGCATGCTGCTGACAGCGAAGGCTCCAGCCTTTCCACTGCGCCCCGATCAACAGGCAGCTCCCTGACTGCACCGCCTCGGCCGGCGGAGCAGGTGCTCGGTGCCCTGACAACCCACCTTCGAGAAAGTCCCTCCCATGCAACGCCGTGACTTCCTGCTCGCCCTGGCCGCCGGAACCGCAGGCTGCCTCAGCGCCTGCAACACCGCACAGCAGGCAGCCCATTCCGCCTCACCGGCCTCACCCCCGGCGCAGGGCTCGCCCCTGGCCTCGCCGTCCCCCTCAGCCACGCCCTCACCGACCCCCTCCCTCAGTCCGCTCCACCTTCAGGACGGCCCTCCACCACTGCCCGCCCCCAGTCCGGCGGACTCACCCATCACCGGCCTGCCGGACAACGTCGGCAACGTCGTGGCCATCACCATCGACGACGGCGTCGACTCCTCAGTCGTGGACGCCTACCTGGACTTCGCCAAGGACTCAGGAGTCCGCCTGACCTTCTTCGTCACCGGCAGCTATCCGAGCTGGACCGACAACCGGGACAAGATGAGGCCCCTGGTGGAATCCGGGCAGGTTCAGCTGGCGAACCACACCTGGACGCATCCCGACCTGACGACGCTGTCGGAGGGCGGGATCATCGAGGAGCTCACCCAGTGCGAGAACCTGCTGCGCAACACCTACGGCGTCACGGGCGCCCCTTTCATCCGGCCGCCCTACGGCGGCCGCAGCTCCTACACCGACTCGGTCTGCGCCAAGGTCGGCTACACGACCACGACCATGTGGTACGGCTCCTTCGGAGACTCCGGCCTGCTCACGCCGGAGGTCCTTCTCGGGGAGGCGCAGAAGTGGCTGCTCGCACAGCACATCGTCATCGGTCACGCGAACTTCCCCACCGTCACTCAGGTCTACGGTCAGATCATCGATATCCTGCGTCAGCGCTCCCTGCAGACTGTCACGCTCGACGACGTCTACTTCGGCCCCGGACACAATCGTCACGTCTGAGGGGCGCTCACCGCACGAGAGCCTCCTGGGCGTCCTCCTGACTCTCGTGGCACGGCCGTCCCTGAGCGGAGCCGATCTCCGGGGTCCGCGGGAGGTAGGCGATCTCGCAGCGACCTTCGAGCTGCTCGTCGAAGGTGCCGATCCAGTCGTCGCCGATGACGAAGACATCGATGCCGTACTCGTCGACGTCCTGGCTCTTCTGGCTCCAGGTCTGCTCGGGAACGACCATGTCGACATAGCGAATGGCCTCAAGCATCGCCTTGCGCTGCTCATAGGAGAAGTAGGAGCGCTTCCCCTTGGAGGCGCTGAACTCATCGGTCGATAGAGCGACGATGAGGTAGTCACCCATAGCCTTGGCCCGGCGCAGCAGCTCGATGTGCCCGTAGTGGAGCAGATCGAAGGAGCCGTAGGTGATGATGCGTTTCATTAGGATTGTCCTCGCGGGTTGGTCCATCGTTTTTGTATGAATCACACAAGAATCGATGGCATTGTCGTTGGTTGCGCGTATGGCGGTTGAACGCGCTCGCCACTAAGTCTAGGCACGAGGCACCCCCCAAAATTCCCTTGTTATCCCTCTGAAGCAGGCTTTCAACTATGTCGGCCGTCACCCACTATCACTTAACCCAATGAATGCGCGAAACCGCCGACCCACTCCTCGCACCGGGCCGCTACAAGCTGAGGCCATCATGTGACAGAACCCTGGTATTCCGCGATATCACAACGATTACGAGCGGTTTCGGCGCCGTCACGATAAGCCCCGAACATCACAGTCTGATTGCAGACAAGCCAATCATGACCACTGTCGCTTTTCCAACTCTGCGACACAACTACCGTTATAAGAAAGCTAGTAAAGAAGGCCACCCCCAGGCCTTTCCCGCCCCAGAAGACCGGAGGTCACCAGTGGTCGCAGTAGCTCCTGCCCGGCCCCTTGCCACCCCCTCCCGTACTGCCTCAAGCGTCCCCTCCATGGCGGCTTCAGCGCCCGGCCTCCCGTCCGATTTCTCAGCGGTGAGTCGAGACATCGCCTCCTGGGCACTATGGCTCTTCCTGGCGACCCTTATCAGGACGCTCTTATCAACGCATCGAATTCTTTATCCGCGCCTGCTCCTGATAGGGGTCGCGGCCGCCGCGCTCATTCAGATGACCGCCTGGTGTGTGACCTGGCACTACTGGCCGTGGGCCTCCACACGGGTCATGCCGTTCGTCATCGTGGCGGGGGCCGGGTTCGCACTGGGTTCCTGCTTCCTCGACCTCGCGACGAAGGTTCACCTCCTTCCGTGGACCGCCAGCCTGGCCGGGTCGGCCGTCGCGGTGACGGATCAGTGGCGGCTCCGACTCAGATGGCGGGCTCACGCACGGCGGCCCCTGGAGGCGGCCTCATGACCACCCTGCTCCTGAGCGGGCTCGCCGTGACGGCAGCTGTCAGCGCCTCCTTGACCGCGGCCGTGATCCCGCTTCTGAGGAGAGCCCGCGCCATTGACGTCCCCGGGGACAGATCCCTCCACCGGCTTCCTGTTCCCCGCGGTGGTGGACTCGCCATCGTCCTGTCCGCCTCACTGGCCACCTGGACGGCCGTCCTCGCTGCGGTGCACCAGCGAGGCGCGGTCCACGCGATGACCGGACTCGACGTCGCACTCATGGGGCTGGCGACCGTGCTCGCCTTCGCGCTGCTCGGACTGAGCGAGGACCTGTTCTCTGTGTCCGTCAGGACTCGCTTGGTTCTCCAGCTCGCCCTGGGCGCAGGGCTCGGGCTGGTAGCGCACAGCGCCTTCGAGGTCTCACTGTGGTGGACCCCGGCGATCTGCGTGGGCACAGCCGCACTGGTCAACGCCACGAACTTCATGGACGGCGCCAATGGCCTGGCCTGCAGCCACGCCCTGATGACCTCCCTGTGGTATGTCCAGGTGGCGATCGTCGCCCCGGTTCCCGGGCTGGGACTCGTCATGGTCTCGGTGGCCGGAGCCTGCCTCGGATTCCTGCCATTCAACACGCCTCGCGCCAAGGTGTTCCTGGGTGACTCCGGTTCCTACGCTCTGGGCGGCGCCTGGGCCTTCGCCGTGACGGCCTGCCTCGCCCGGGGTGTGGCCGTGGAGGCGGCGCTCGCCCCCGTCCTCGTGCTTCTGGCGGATACCGGCTACACCCTGTGGATGCGGCTGAGAGCAGGTCAGTGCTGGTACGAGTCGCACCGGCTTCATGTCTACCAGCGCCTGGTGTGCGCCGGATGGCCGCACTGGGCATCGGCTCTCCTGGTGACCCTGGCCGCAGCCTCGTGCTCCGCCCTGGCGGCGGGCAGCCTCCTGACCGGCAGCCGGCTCTGGATGCCCCAGGTCGCCATGGCAGCAGTCCTGATCCTCTACCTGCGGATGCCCTCCATCGTCGGAGCGCCCGGCCCCTTCCCCACCCTTCGAAGGGCGAGGTGAGGACATGCGCATCCTTCTGCTCACGCACTACTGGGCACCGGAGGTCGGCGCTCCTCAACGCCGCTGGAACCGGCTGGCCAAGGCGCTGATCTCACGGGGCCACGAGCTGGCGGTGCTGGCTCCGGCTCCCCACTACCCGGGAGGTCGTCTCCTGCAGGGCGGCCAGGCCCACATGGCCGGCTCGATCAGGCGGGACGTCACCGGAGCCATGGTGCATCGCACGATCTTCCGCCTCTACAGCAGCGGAGTGTGCGCACGAGGCGTCGATCAGATGGTCGCGGCAGCCGACTCCGTGCGCCTGGGGGTGGGGCGCTTCCGGGGAGTGAACCGCCCCGATGTCGTCCTCGGCTCGGTTCCCGGGCTCCCCACCCTCCCGGCTGCGCTCGCCGTCGGCAGGGTCCTGCACCGTCCGGTCGTGGTGGAGCTGCGCGACGCCTGGCCGGATCTGCTCCTATCGGCCGCGCAGTGGTCCCAGTCCCCCGACTGCCCATCGGCCATCACACAGGCCCGCCGAGCCCGCCGGCTTCACGTCGTCGGTCGGGGTGCGCGTTGCCTCCTACCGCCGCTCATCACCCGTTTGGAGCGGGAGGCCGCGGCTGTGGTGACAACGACGGACTCCTTCGCCCAGGTCCTGCGCTCCCGCGGGGTACGCCGCGTAGTGACGGTGCGCAACACCGGCGCCACGGTGCAGGCGGGCCGGACAGGTGCCGACCGACACCGCTCGGACGGCGTCCTGAAGGTGCTGTACCTGGGGACAGTGGGGCGCGCTCAGGGACTGGGCTTCGCGGTGAGGGCCGCGCACATCGCTCAGCGCAACGGCACCCCAGTCGTCCTGCGGATCGTCGGCGACGGTGCTCAGCTCCAGGAGGTCGCGACCCTTGCCCGCAGGCTCGGGGCCCCCGTGGAGATCCATCCTGCTGTGCCCTGGACCGAGGTGGCTCAGCACTACGCCTGGGCCGATACGGCCCTGGTGAGCCTGCAGAACTGGCCGGCCATGTCCGTGACGGTCCCGTCCAAGCTCTACGAGATCATGTCCGCCGGAGTGCACGTGTGCGCCTCGGTGGACGGGGAGGCCCGGCGCATCGTGGAGGACGCCGGCTGCGGTGACGTCACCGCCCCGCAGGACCCGCAGGCCCTGGCGTCCCTGTGGGGCGCCCTGGCCGCTGACCGCAGCCGTCTGGACGTGGCGGGTGGACGGCGCTGGCTGGCGGACCACGCCGACGCCGAGGCCATGACCGACCGCTACGAGTCCCTCCTGAGGCAGGTGGCCGGTGACTGACGTCCAGATCCTGAGGAACCTGGTGCTGCTGAGCACCTCCGCCACCCGGCAGCTGGTCGAGGATCCGATGCTCCTGGCTCTTAAGGGAGCACGTCGGCTGCCTGAGCCCTGGCGCGGCCGGTGCGCACGGGCACTCGGCATCGGGGCCGGCGAGCGCGAGGTGCGCCGAGCGCTGTCGGCATTCATCGCCGACCGACCGGACTGCGCCGGTGACGCGCTGAGCCGGGCGGTACCGCGATCGGCCCTGGGCCGGCGGCTCGCCGCCGAGATGGCGATCCACCTCGGTTCCGCCGAGCGCAGGCATCTTGACGCCGAGGGCCTGAGCCCCGCGGTGCGCGCGCGAGACCTGTGGTCCCGCGGACACCTGAGCGCCGCGCTCAGCACGTTGGAGGCAGCGCCCGGCTCCGGGGCACAGTGGGCCCGTCTGCGTTCCCAGCTCGCCATGATGAGCCAGGGCTTCCACCTGCCCCGCTTGTCCCCCTCACCGGGCTGGACCGTCCCAGACCCCGGTGAACCGCTGCGAGTCCTTCACCTGCTGACCAGCTCTCTGCCCCACACTCAGTCCGGCTACACCGTGCGCTCGCACGCGCTCCTGCAGGCCCA
Organism: Actinomyces acetigenes; assembly: GCF_031296635.1. NCBI lineage: Bacteria > Bacillati > Actinomycetota > Actinomycetes > Actinomycetales > Actinomycetaceae > Actinomyces > Actinomyces acetigenes. Next base: position 37,079 of record NZ_JASPFC010000020.1, on the reverse strand, counting down.
GTCCAGCGCCGGCATCGACGTGCGGGCGGTGACACGCATCGGTTACCCCGTCATCATCGGCAGGCCCGCGGCTCAGGCCACCGACGTCGTCGACGCAGTCACCTACCGGAGGCTTCTTCCCGCACGCACCCAGGCCGCACCGATAGCCCGGCTGACTCAGATGAGCCGCCTGCTGGCACGGGAGGTGGAGGCGTTCCGCCCCCACGTGCTGCACACGACCACCAACTACGTCAACGCCCTGGTCACCCAGGCAGTGGCCCGCTCCTACGGCCTGCCCTGGGTCTACGAGATGCGCGGGGTACTGGAGTGCACCTGGGTGGCCTCCAGGCCGGTGAGTCAGCAGGCCGAGGCACTGAGCTCTGAGCGCTTCGCGCTGCTACGAGCCAAGGAGGCAGAGATGGCCAGGCGGGCCGACGCCGTCGTCGTCCTCTCACGGGTCCAGGCCGAGGACCTCGCGGTCCGGGGGGTCGAGCCCAGCCGGATCACGGTCGTTCCCAACGCCGTGGACCAGGAGGCCCTTAAGGCCACCAGGTACTCGCCGGCAGATGCCCGCCAACGGCTGGGACTGCCCCGCGACGGCCTGTGGGTGGGCAGCGTCTCCTCCATGGTGGGCTACGAGGGATTCGACGTGCTGATGCGGGCCGTGGCACTCTGCCGCGCTCGAGGGGTCGACGTGCGGTGCGCCGTCGTGGGTGACGGGGGCAGCCGTCCCGGGCTGGTGGCCCTGGCTGGAGAGCTGGGGCTGGAGACCTCGGCGTGTGTCCTTCCCGGACGGGTGGAGCGTGCCAAGGCCCTGGACTGGTACCAGGCCCTGGACGTCTTCTGCGTGCCGAGGCTGGATACACCGGTGTGCCGGCTGGTGACACCGCTCAAGCCGATGACGGCAATGGCGCTGGGCCGGCCGGTGGTGGCCTCCGACCTTCCCGCGCTCAACGAGATCACCGCCCTATCAGCAAATCGGTCCTTCCCGGCCGGCGACGTGGAGGCGCTCAGCCACGTGCTGACCCGACTGGCCGCTGGAGAGCTTCTGCCCCCAACACATCAGACGCTGCCCACCTGGAGCGGCAACGCAGTCCGTCAAGCCGAGATCTACAAGGAGCTGGTATGAGCAGGGTGTCCTGGACCCCGTGGCCCGATGGGCAGCCGTTCTGGGGGCAAAGCTCGCAGGTCAGTGTCAGCGTCGTCGAGCTCAGCGAGCTCTACCCGGTGGGACGGCGCCCACCGCTGGTGGCCTACATCCGCCAGCTCTGGCAACGCCGGCACTTCATCTGGGCCGACGCCCGGGCCAAGGCCCTGGGCTCTCAACGGGGCACCTTCCTGGGGAACGCCTGGCTCATCGCCAAGCCGATGCTCGACGCGATCGTCTACTTCCTCGTCTTCGGGCTGCTCCTGCAAACGAGCCGCGGTATTGACAACTTCATCGGCTACCTCGTCATCGGCGTCACGTTCTTCCCGCCGCTGCAGCGGGCGGTCACCGGCGGCAGCCAGGTGATCGTCGCCGGGAGGAACCTCATTCGGGGCTTCTCCTTCCCTCGGGCCGCCCTGCCCGCGTCGTACACGATTCGCTGCACGATCGACCTGGTCCCGCCGATGATCGCGCTCCTCGTTCTCGTGGTGGTCCTTCCCCCTCACACCTGGCCGAGCTGGCACTGGGTCCTCATCGTCCCGGTCCTGGCTCTTCAGGTGCTTTTAAGCCTGGGGCTGACGCTGGCGGCCTCCCGTATCACGACGACGGTCCCGGACATGCGGAACATCTGGCCCTTCCTGACTCAGTTCTGGTTCTACGCCTCCGGGGTCTTCTTCTCCTACGAACGGTTCATCAATCACCCGCTGATGCTGCGGGCCATGGACCTCAACCCCGGATACCTCATCATCACAATGTATCGGGACGCGATCCTGTACCAGCGCGTCCCGCAGATGCGCATGTGGCTCATCCTCGGTGCCTGGTCACTGGGGCTGACCGCCGTCTCCTTCGTGTTCTTCTGGGAGAAGGAGGAGGCCTACGGTGTCGAACGCTGAGACCGGACTGAGGAACGAGTCTGCGACCCTTCAGGCCGGCGAGCCGGAGGATACGACGACGCCCTCCCCCATCGTCACGATGACACCCGATGGCGACTCGTCTGCCGCAGTCATGACCGCGGCCGACAGTCACGAGGCCGGCATCGGCACCGCCACCGTCGTCGTCGACGACATTCGGGTGAGCTACCGGGCGCCCTCCACGGACGTCGAGGAGCTGCGCGCCGCCTCCGTGGCGCGGAAGATCGTCCTGGGGCTGACCGGACACAGGCCCAACGTGAGGGTCGAGGCCCTCAAGGGGATCTCCTTCGTGGCGCGCGCCGGGGAGTCGATCGGGATCCTGGGTCGCAACGGCGCGGGGAAGTCCACACTGCTTCGCGTCATGGGCGGCTTGGAGACGCCGACCTCGGGAACGGTGAGCGCCCGTTCCACCCCGGTGCTCCTGGGCGTCAACGCGGCCCTCGTCCCCGAGCTGTCCGGCGAGCGCAATGTGCGCCTGGGATGCCTGGCCATGGGGCTGACTCCCCAGCAGATCGAGGCGATCATTCCGCAGGTCATTGAGCTGGCCGGGATCGGGAAGGCCATTTACCGCCCGATGAAGACCTATTCCTCGGGAATGTCCTCGCGTCTGCGGTTCGCGATCGCCGCCGCGGCGAACCCGGACATCCTCCTCATCGACGAGGCCCTGTCCACCGGTGACGCCGCGTTCAAGGAGCGCAGCGAGAACAAGATGACCGAGCTGCGGTGCGCCGCCGGGACGGTGTTCATCGTCAACCATGCCGCACAGGTCATCGAGGAGATGTGCACCCGGGCGCTGTGGCTCATGGATGGCGAGCTCATCGGTGATGGCCCGGGGCCCCAGATCGCCCACGACTACCGCTGGTGGTCCTGGAACATCGCCAAGAACAAGCCGGACAAGGCCGCCACGATCCTGGCCGAGTGCCGGGAGAAGTGGAAACCGGCGGAAGTGCGGATCCAACGCTCGGAGAGCCGCACGCTGCCCTACCGACACGCTCGAGGAGTATGACCATGCACAGTGAGGAAAGCACGATGACAGCAGGACGAATCACGGTCTACGGCTCTTGCGTGGCCAGGGACGTGGCCAGTGAGATGGAGCAGCGGGGCTGGAGCGTGGAGCGTTACATCGCCCGTCAGTCCCTCATCAGCGCGGGGCGCCCGGCCGACGTGGGAGACCTCGATCTGTCCCTGCTCAGATCGTCCTTCGCCCGCCGGTCCTTCCTGTCCGACATGGTGGGCAACCTGGAGGCGCAGCTGACGGCCGTCGCCTCATACACCGACCTCCTGCTGTGGGACCTGACCGACGAGCGGCTCGGAGTCCTGGAGACCTCCCCCGGGGCCTTCCTGACGCGTTCGACCGAGGCGCTGACGGCCGGCCTCTACGAGGGGCTTCCCGCCAGGTTCCTCGAGCTGGGGACGGCCGAGCACCTGCACCTGTGGCGCCCCGCCCTGCTGCGTTTCCACGCCCTCCTGGAGCGGCTCGACCTGGCGAGGCGAACGATCCTCATCAACGTTCCCTGGGCGACGCGGACCACCTCGGGGATGTCAACCGTCCCGAGCTGGGGGCAGACGGCCATGGAGGCCAACTGGGTCATGACCCGCTACATCGACCTCGTCTACCAGGAGACCGACCTGCGGATCCTGCAGGTGCCCGATGAGCTCGTGGTGGCCGACGACGCGCACCGCTGGGGGGCCGCCCCCTTCCACTACGCCGCCTCTCTGTACTCGTGGGTCGCCGACGAGCTGGAGATCGCCCTGGCACCGCGCAGCCTCGCCCCGGCGCTCTGAGCTGCGCCGCGTGCGGCAGGCGGCGTCGGTCCGGTTGGGACCGGCCCGCTTCAGCGACGACGCCCCAGCAGCCTGCGAAGGCGCACCGTCCTGGCCGGGCCAGGATCAGCCAGCCGTGGCCGGCGGGGCCACAGGGGGATGCGGGGGACGTCTGTGCCGGAGTAGCACTGCGCCGCCTCGACCCCGGTGAGGACCCAGCCGACGTCGGTCCCGGCGTAGCCCAGGGGCTCCGCCTGCCGGCCGGCAGGCTCGGCGGTACACAGCTCGGTGACCTCGCCGTCGCGCACGACCGCCACCTCGGGCCGGCCTTTCCACAGCAGGAGACGGGCCCGGTCCCGGGCTCCGAGGTTCCCCCAGGGGCTGCGGAGGATCTGCTCGGAGTCGAGGCGCTGCGCCAGCCTGCGCATCTCGGCCGCGTGCTCCTGCCCCAGTCCGGGTGGCTCGGGGGGCATCCGGCCGGCGTCGACGACCCCGAAGTACCAGCCCAGGTCGTACAGGATCGTCTGCTGGGCCCAGGGGGCGCCACCGGCGGCATCGAGAAGGGCGTGGTAGCGCGTGCGCATCTGAGCGACGTAGCGGCCCGGCCTCGACCAGGCGGTCTGGACCGCGGAGTCCCCTGAGACCCGTTTGTCATAGTGGTAGACGGCCTCGGGCACGTAGACGATCCGGCCCCAGCGGCTTCGGATGCGTCCCAGGTAGAGCGCGTCCTCGAAGGTGGGTGCCTCGCGGTCCTCGGGGAATCGGGCCGCGAGCGCCCGGTCGGCCCGGATGAGGCACTCGTGGACGGAGAGCTGGATGGCCTGCGGCTGCTGGGCGGCGTCGGCCCGAGCCGTCCCGAGCTGGAAGCGGAAGTCGAGGGGGTGGGGGATCTCAGCGCCGCCCTGGTGGATGAGGGTACGCCCGGCCAGGAGGACGTCGCCACGGCGCCTGGCGGCCAGGAGCCGGGTGAGAAAGTCGGGGGCGAGCCAGTCATCGGGATCGGGGAAGCCGATCCACTGCCCTTGGGCCCGTCCCATCCCGAGGTTTCGGGCGCGGCCCTGTCCACCGTTGTCCGTCTCGACGACCTCGACGTCGAGGTCGGTTCGCCTCGCCCAGCTCCGGCAGACCCGCGGTGAGTCGTCGCAGGCCCCGTCCAGGACGAGCACGACCTGGAGACGGTCGTGCGGGTGGTCCTGGGCGTCGAGCGAGCTCAGGAAGCGGGGCAGGTAAGGGGCCACCCCGTAGACGGGGACGATGAGGCTGACCAGGGGCGTGCGGCGGCGCATCGGCGGGGTCCCCGGCACCGGGGCCCGCATCAGATCACGTCGCGTCGGAGCAGCGCGGTCAGGCGGGCGCAGGCTCCGGCGTCGAGCAGGATGAGGTCCTCGGGGGCGGTGAGCCGGCCGGCGACGACGTCCTCCACCGCCTGATGCACCTGTGCGGAGGTGTCGACGCCGATGGCTCCGATGGCCTCGTGACGGACGCGATAGCGATCCGTGTCCGGCCGTGCTCGGGGGTCCCAGACGATGCCGACGCAGCCGGCGATCATGCCCTCGTCGAGGACGGATGAGCGGTCAGAGACGACTGCCCAGGAGCGGACCAGGGTCTCGGGCAGGTCGCGGCCGGTGACGGCGGGCACGCCCAGGGCCCTGAACCACTCGGGTGCGTGCAGCACCAGCTTGGGATGGGCGAACAGGACGGTGCGGTGACCGTCCTGGGTCAGGCCCGCGGCCAGCTCGAGCCAGGGCCGGTAGAGCGTGCTGAGGAGCCCGACGGCGTCGGGGTCGCTCTCCAGGGCGCGTGAGACCTCCGGATCCCAGGTGGGGGCCAGCAGAATGCTGTCGCGTTCACGTCCCAGAAGGCTGTGGAGGTGGTCGTGGCGGGGGAAGCCGGTGCGCCAGACCTCTCGGTCGGTGAGGGTGTAGGAGGTGTGGTCGGCCGTCAGCCCGGCCTGCTCGGCTGCGGTGGCGCACACGACGACGTCCATGCGGACGCCGTTGAACCAGCGCCACATGTCGCGCATGGTCACACCGTGCTGGAGGAAGATGAGGCGCTGGTCGGGGCCGACGCCCGCACCGGTGAGGCGGCCTGCGATGAGCGGGTCGCCGATGTCGGACAGCAGGATGGTCTCGGCACCGCTCCATGCGGCGTCGAATCCGGGACCGGTCGGGTCCAGCAGGACGAAGCCGTCCTGCGCGAGGCGTTCCCAGTCCGGGCAGCTGCGTTCGATGACGAAGATGTGCCGGACGCTGGGAGCGTGGGTGCGGGCATAGCGGTACAGCGGCTCGGCATTGTCGCCGGCGCTGTCGTGACGGTCCATGTAGAGCCAGGTGCGGGGCCAGTCGGAGGGGGATGAGGCGGTGTACGGGGTGGGCGCCGAAGAGGTCGCGGAGGCAGCTGCGGAAGAAGCCTGCGGGACCGGTGAGGTGCCGCCGGCCCGCTGGTTCTCCTGCGCCTGGCTGTGACGCAGGAGCCGGGCCAGGCGCCGGCGCAGCCCGGATGAGGCTGCTCCTGGGCGGCCTCGACCCGGAGGCGTCTGAGGCGGCCTGGGGTTGCCCCGGTAGGGGGCCACGGGAAGCTCCCGGGCGTTGATGACGGCGGTGATCTGGCCCTTGGGCAGCCAGACGATGCGCTCGTGGAGGACCACGTCGTCGAAGTAGCGGTGATCGACCGTCTTGGCACTGGTCGGCTGGGCCCAGGCGCCATCCACCTTCCACTGCTCCTGAGGCATGTCACCGGTGTAGAAGTAGGTGGCTTTCTGGTCGCTGCGGAACCTGCGCCCCGAGGGCAGGATCGGGGCCGGCATGGGGCCGGCGGCCATGGCGACCAGGGCGGTACGACGGCCCACGGCCAGCGGCGTGGAACAGTACGCCTCGATCTGGGAAGCGGGGACGCGTCGGGTGACGGCGCGCAGAAGCTGGGCCACCTCAGCGCGCTCGGCGGCCGTGAGCCCCGCCGAGGGGTAGCGCAGTCCGCGATCGGCGTCGGTGACCTGGATGAGGCGGTGGATGATGAGCTGGTGCACCCAGGCGGGTGGGGGACTTCCGACCTGCAGCCACGTCGGCAGCACCGTGCCCAGCAGGTGGCGGTAGTGGTCGATCCTTTCCCAGGGTCCGGGAGGCTTGGGAGCACGACGGATGACGGCCGGGCCGCCGTGGAGACCCAGCCGGTTGCCGGTGGCCACGATGTGGGCGATGAGCCCGCTCAGGGCGGTGTTCTCGTCATCAGCGGCGGTGGCCTCAGCGCCGACGGCGTCATCCACGCCGTGGAGGACGCCCGATCCGTCCCAGTCCTGCAGGCCGCGGCGGGGGATGGTGAGCACCGCTCCGCTGACGGTGTCCGGGAAGATGTGGGGCTCGACGGTCAAGTCAGCGGTGCGGCTGCCGTGATTGAAGCGCCACTGCAGCCGCTCGTCGCGGGTGCCGTCGGGGCGGATGGTCACGGTCGGGGTGAGGACGACGGCGTTGCCAGTGCCGGGCTGGGCCAATGAGGTGACATAGCCCGACTCGACCCTGTCTCCCGCCTTGAGGAGCAGGACCCGGGTCCCTGCGGCCAGGGGGCGCAGAACCTGGCCCAGCCCCGCCGGATCGGGGCAGCCGATGGGGACGATCCCGCCTTCAGGCGAGTCCTGGTCAAGAGAGTCGAGTGTGTCCTGACCACCTGCGGAACCGATGATGATGACGTGCAAGGTCTCGGTACTGCGGGCGTTCATGAGGTGGGCATCTCCATTTCGTGGGGTGGTCCCCAATGACTAATGGTGGACGTAGCCAGCACCTCCGCGTTGGAGATGTCCCAGGTGTGTCCGAAAGTCGTCCCTCGCCGCTGGACGAACCCGAATCGGGAGGCCGAATAGATACGGGCCCCGGCACGCGTGCTCTCACTGAGGAAACCGGTGTCCTCCCCGGTGGCTGTCTCGGGAAAAGTGACCTCGCGCGCCAGGTCCGCCCGAGCCACCAGGGTCGGCCCAGAGACGAAAGTCGTATAGCGGTGCTCCCAGTCGGCGAAGCGCAGCACCGTCAGGTCCGGGCCCGTCAGGTGCAGGTAGTGGGCGTGCTTGCCCACGACCTCGGCACGGGCGTAGTCGGCCGCAGCGAGGGACTCGAAGAGATAGTGATCGCCGTAAAGGTCGTCATCGTCCATCTTGGCGATGTAGTCGGCCTCGACCCGCGAGAGCATGAGGTTGTAGCAGCCTCCTAAGGGAGTGCTGGTCTCAGCGGTGACCCAGTCGATCTCGAGGCCCAGCTCACGGGCGCGGGCCCTGCTGCGGGCCGGGACAGTGAAGCCGTGGGTGAGGATGACCGGGGCCATCGTCACCTGCTGCTGGCGGGCCAGAGTCTCAAGGACGTGGTCGACCTGCTCGGGCCGGATGGTGGACACCAGTGGAGCGATGGTGGGTCTGCGCCTGGCCCACTCCCCCATGCCGACAGCCCGTAGCACGGTCTCCACGCGGTGGCTGTAGGTGTGCCGGCTCCAGATCTCCCGTTGCGCCAGGTAGGTCATGTACTCCCCGAGGACCGGGTTGGTCACGAGCGCGCGCACGGTGTGCCCGGCCTGGGCACGGTCAGTGACCTTGGCCAGGGCTCCTGCGGGCAGAAGGCGGTCGGTGGCCGGCGTCGGGGTACTCACCACGGGAGTGCCGCAGGCCAGGACCTCGATGACGCGGCGCGGAAGCATGGAGGGGCTGTCCACCACGGAGCTGACGTTGAGGAAGACGGCGTAGGCGCGGTAGGCGCTGAGCATCTGGGTGTAGGTGAGGCTGCCGCGCACGTGGGAGTCCCAGGGAGGCGGGAACTGGTAGGTGTCGTCACCGTCGAGGTACCGGGAGAAGATGTCCAGCCCGTGGGGCAGGCGTGCCGAGACGTCGTGGGCGCCGCCCAGGACGATCTCCATCTGCGCGCGCCGCTCGGGGTACTTGTGAGCGAAGTAGGTGCCGGCGAAGGCGACATCCCTCAGGGGTACGGGGCGCCCCGTCTCATCCAGCAGGCGGATCGGGTTGTGGATCGCGGGCTGGGCGGCGAAGGGCAGGATCCCGATGCGGTCATGCCCCAGGTCTCGCCGGTAGTGCTCCACCATCGCCTCATCGGTGGTGAAGACCCAGTCGAAGAGGCGGGCGGTCTCGATGGCCTCGTCGTAGTGGGCGGGATCCTCCTTGTTCCAGAAGACCGTCGGCACTCCTTGGCCTCGCAGCGCGGTGACCATGTCCCTAAGGTGGCCCGAGGGACCCTGGGAGCCGATGACCTGGAAGCGCCAGGCGTCGTCATTGCCGTGCCAGGCGGACTCTACGAAGAGCAGGTCGATGGGGGTCTGCTCAACCTGCTCGCGCCAGCGGGTGGGGGTCAGGGGCACGGAGTGCCACTCGTAGTCCAGGGCGAGCGCCGTGAACTCATCGGCGATCACCCCGACGGTCACGTCGTGATGCGGCCCGTTCTCCTGTGGCAAGGGCAGGGGCCAGTCCGGCAGGAGCATCCGGCCCCGTCTCCTCAAGGCCCGCCTGCGGGGGCGGGCCCAGGCGGTGGCCCTACGACGGCGCAGGTGCTCGCGCAGCCCCGTCACCCCGGAGTGGCGCAGGTGCCACAGGGCGCGGCGCAGCTCGGGGGCGATCCGAGGCGAGGTATGGTTCTCCGGCGAGCTCATGACTCCCCCCATGTCTCGTCCAGGGAGTCGAGCAGCTCGTCGAGCTGGTCGCCGTCGCGCTCGACGTTGAAGACGTAGTCCCGGTTGGTGACTCCCAGGTCCCGGCCCTCACAGTCCTTCTCCCTGCCGTCGGTGATCTCGTCACCGTAGAACAGGTGCAGGCGGTGGCCGAGCGCCGAGCAGATGAGGTACTCGTTGGTGGCCAGGTAGGACTGGTTGATGAAACCGATGACGTCGATCGGGCGGCGCGCGAACATGATGTTGTACAGGGCTGAGCCGATGTAGCCGGCCACGACGTCGGCCTCGTAGAACATGCGGGCCTGCTCGACGATGGAGTGGCCCTCGGGCCGGATGACGGTGAAGCCCCTGCGGGTGAAGCGCTCCTCGAGCTCGTCACGATTGAGGCACTCGCACCACATATCGGGCTTGCGGGAGATGAAGAGCCTGCGGTGGGGCTTCGCGTTGGGCTCGGATCGCTCCAGCAGGCCGTCGCGCAGCCGGTGGCAGGTGCGGGCCAGGCGCGGGTCGGCGAATCGCCCGTTCTGCATGAGGGGCATGGCGCAGACGAGGGCGTCGACCTTCACCGGGGAGGTGATGACCTCGACCTGGTCGTCGTCGATGCCGTAGGCCTCCAGGAGGATGCGCTGGTAGGCAGGGGGACGGCCGCGGTCAGCCCTGCTGTTGGTGAGGATCCGGATGTCGGGGTGCGTCGCCTGTGCCAGCTCCCAGGCGTAGAGCCGTGGGACCGCTTCGGTCATGAAGTGGCCGAAGTGCCGGTTGTACTCAAGGTCCAGGTGGAAGAAGGTTCCTCCGAGCCTTGGGGCCGACTCCGTGTTAACCGTGGGCGCGGCGTAGTAGTGGTTGAGCTCCTTCAGCGCCGTGTTGACCAGTCGCTTGGTCGTGGCCAGGCGGAAGGTGTTGGGCAGCAGGAGATGATCCTTGACAAGCACCTGGCGGGGGGCGATGCACACGTCCCGGTACTCCAGGACCGAGGTCTCGGGGATCCGGTTCTCGCGCGGCAGTCGCTTGGCGCACAGCCCCCGGTTGTTAGTGACGCCGATGACCTCCAGCGGGGTGACCCGGGCGGGGAGGATCTCCAGCGGACGCCCCCAGGACTCGCCGTAGCGGGCGGACAGGATCGGCGGGGTCTCGGCGTATCGGAGCTTGACGAAGCCGTCTCCTCGTTTGCGCAGCACGACGCCGCCATCGAGGACGGTCAGTGCGGCCACCTGCTCGCCGTAGGCCCGTTCGTCCCCGCTCAACGCCCCCTTGGCGCCGTGCAGGACGGCGAGACTGCGCGAGGCCCGGGTGACGAGCTCAGCGGTGTTGGAGCTCTCGCCCAGCGCTGCGCCGTCGATGGCGACGTAGTACCCGCCGTCGCGGACAATACCGATGAACAGCTGGGCGGCCAAGGCACGCATGCCGGGGCTGTGGGTGAGGGCGTCCACGAGGACGTCGAACCGACCATGAGTGGCCAGGGCCTGGTGCAGGTCGATCTGGTTCGTGAAGGGAACCACCCGGGCAAGGCCGATGAGACCGGAGCTCGCCATCGGTTCAGCCCCGGGGCGCCCGTCCTGCTCGTCCTGCATCGTGTAGACGATCAGCTCGCGCGCTCCCAGCGCCAGCGCGATGCAGTTGCTCAGGTGGGGCTGAGGGTGGTCTACGAGTACGGCGACACGCGGCGCCGCTTTGGTGTCCTCCCCACCGCCCAGCCCCTGCAGAACGTGCTGCAGGACCTCCTCCAGCTCCACTGAGGGCTTGCCGGCCGGCATCGAGGAGGAGGCCATTGCCCGGGGAGCCAATGCGGGCCGTGACCCGTGGGGGCACGTCATGCGGACGTCCCTCGCGAGGCCGCACGCTTGCGCCGCTGCCTCTTGGAAGCCGACTTCCCCTTGGGCTGCTGGTGGAGCGCCTCGGGGCCGAGCACCGCCTCCAGGGTGTCCCGCAGTGAATGCGCGTTGTGCTCCTGAACGTCGAAGTCTCCGTGGGCGAGGCGGGGATCGGCCAGAGCCTTGCGGATCGCCTGAGCGATGTCCTGAGGCGAGGTCCCGCTCAGAACCCCGTATCCGAGGGCGATCAGCTCCCGGTTGCCCGGAAGGTCGGAGGCCACGACCCCGGTTCCCAGCGTCATCGCCTCCAGCAGGGTGACCGGCTGCCCCTCATGCAGGGACGGCAGGACGAACAGATCGGCTCCGCCCAGGACCGGGAACGGGTTATCCATCTGTCCCAGCAGCGTGACGTGCCCGGACAGGCCCAGAGAGTCGATCCTGGCCCGCAACGTCCCCTCGAGCACCCCGGAACCGACGATCGCCAGGCCGATGCTCAGCCCCTGAGCGGTGCCGCCCTGGGTGCCGTCCTGCTCGCGCAGAAGGGCGAGCGCCTCGATGAGAGCCGCCTGGTTCTTCTCCATCGACATCCGCCCCATGGTGGCAAGGACGATGTCGTGCTCGTTCTTCAGCGCGGTGAAGGCCTCGGGGGCGGGTGCCTGAGCCCCGAGGCGAACCCGCTCGACGTCAAGGAGGTTGCGGGCCGAGACCTGGCGCTGGGAGAGGTCGATGCCCAGCCCGGCCAGCCCACTGCGGTTGTGTCGGGCCAGTCCCGGGCTGACGGCGACGACGGCGTCGACATCTCCGTAGAGGGCGAAGACGCGCCTGAGGCCCGGGTACTTGTCCCGGTACTCGTTGTCCATCTGGTTGTGCTGGTAGCAGGAGGTACGCGATCCGCGACGCCCCCAGGCCGCGATGAGCGAGACCCAGGTCTCGGCGTAGCCGTCGTACTCGATGGCGGCGTCGGGCACGAAGTCGCCCAGGATGCGGCGTGTCTCGCGCTCGTAGTAGGCCCAGTAGCAGTCCCAGAAGCTCTGCGAGGTGAAGGCGTCGGGGTGGCGGGCGAAGTCGTTGACGCAGGCCCGTTCGTGGATCCGCCAGGGCGCGGCCCCGGGCTTGCAGATGACGTGGACGTGGCTGGGCAGGCGTCGGAAGATCTCCTGACGGTCCTCGTTGTCGCGTAGGACGGAGGGCTCAACGATGAGGTTCACCGAGTAGAGCGCCGGATCGAGCGCCTCCAGGAGGGCCAGAAGGGCGGAGGCGATCCCGTTGGGGATCATGGAGGCGTGGAACAGGAGGGTGCGGCGCTTACGAGCACCGTCGCCGAGCGGCGAGTCAAGGGCATGGTCCCTGATAATCGCCTGCTGCCCGTGGTCGAGGTCGTCGTCGAAGAAGGCTCGAGCCAGGCGTGACGAGGCCCGCCCGTCCTCGTAGGGGCAGTAGCGGGCGAGGGCCTCCTGGGGGGCGACCCCCTCCCCGTCCAGGGCTCGCCCGATGGCTGAGGCCAGCTCGCCGCGGTCGTAGCAGGCCAGCCCGGGGACCTCCGCGGGATCGAGGTACAGGCCCCGCTCGGCCCGATACTCCTCGATGTCGTGCATGTAGAGCACGATGGGGCGCTTCTGGGGCAGGAAGTCGAACAGGATCGAGGAGTAGTCGGTCACCAGGACGTCGACGGCGGCCAGCAGCTCATTGGTGTCGATGTCCTTGGGCACGACGTTCACCGGCAGATCGACGCCGGCCAGCAGCTTCTCGGACAGGCGGTGGGCGCGGTAGACCACGAGCACGTCGTCGCGGGAGGCCATGGCGGTCAGGTCGGCGACCAGGGCCTCGCGGTCCAGCTCCCGCTTGCCGACGCCGCCGCGCCAGGTGGGGGCGAACAGGACCAGACGGCGCTCATCGTCCTCAGCCAGTCCCAGGCGCCCCCGCAGCGCCTTGCGGTCCTGAGCGCTCGTCGTCAGCGAGGTGTCCAGACGGGGGGAACCGGTGATGATGGTGCGGCCCCGGTAGACGTCGAGCAGATCGTGGTCCTCGACCAGCGCCCATCGGGTGAGCTCATTGGGCGCCATGAGCGTGGTGCTCAGCTGGAAGTTGCGCTGCAGGTTCTCGTAGTCGAGCAGGCCTCCCCGCATGGACCGCCCCAGGGTCTTGAAGGGGGTGCCGTGCCAGGTGTTGAGGTAGCGCTGCTCGCGGCGGCGCACGAAGTAGGGGGCGAAGGAGACGTTGTTGACGAGGTACCCGGCGGTGGCGAGGTACTGCATGTACTCGGTGCTGTGCAGGGGGACGAAAACGACGTTGCGACGCCCCAGCAGATCCGCGGGGATGGCGCCCAGGTCGTTGACGGCCCACACGTGGATGAGGTGGGAGTACTCCGGCCGGTCCACCATCCAGCGGAAGACGGCCAGGGGGTGGCAGCCGATCGAGGCTCCGTGGTTGGACTCCCACAGCACCAGGTGGGGGCTGACGGGAAGCACCTCCAGGGCCTCGGCGTAGCGGATGTTGCGGGCAGCTCCCGCGGTGCGCCCGTAGGCCCGCGGGTCCAGCCCGTCCTTGCAGCCGAACTCCTCGGCCTGCTCGAGGATCTCGCAGGCGAGCTCCGCCTGTCCGGCGTCCTGGGCCAGCTGGGCCAGGACCAGGCGGTGGTTCCGGTCCCCCTTGAGCACCAGCGGGAGAATATGGCGGATGGACTGAGCGGCCTTACCCGCCGCCGCGGGTGGGATCGCCTCACCGGCGCCGGGATCGCCCGTAGCGTCGCGGGAGCCGAGAGCCTGGTGAAGGCCGAGCATGATGTCACCGATAGTGGACTCGACCAGATCCTCCGGCCGCTGCCGAGGCGGGGGTGTGCTCTTCGCGCGGACCAGGTCGAGGAAGCCCGTGCTGGCCAGCTGATTCGACACCGATGCCAGCCCGCGCGGGGCCGGCCCCAGGTAGGCCCAGAAGGACTCCAGGGCCTCGTCATAGCGTCCCAGCCTTGCCAGGCAGACGCCACGGCGATAGTTCCACCAGCTGCGTGCGGGCTTCTTGAGCGTCCGCAGGGCCTCCTGGTAGGAGCGCTCCGCGGTGGCGAGGTCGCCGACGCGTTCCGAGGCGAGTCCCAGCTTGTACAGGGTGTGCCCGTTGCCCGTGTCCAGCGAGGCGGCCAGGGCGTACTGTCCTTGCGCCCGCTCGTGCTCGCGCAGACGGTCGAGGCAGTAGGCCAGCTCGTAGGCCAGCTCCACCCTGGACAGTCCCTCTCCCGGGTAGATCTCGAAGAGCTCGGCCGCCAGCCTCCAGTCTCCCCGGGAGCACGCGAACTGGGCCGGCCCCTTGCTGCGGGCCTTTCCTCCGGCAGCCTCGCAGGCGGCGGCGAAGCTGGCGGCGGCGGAGGCCCGATCACCCTCGCGGTGGGCGATGACCCCCTGTTCGAAGAGCTCCTGCGCGCTGAGCTCATCGACGTCGGCCAGGGCGTCCAGGGTGCACCTGGCCGGCCCATTCAGCCCCAGGTGGAGCTGAGCCTGAAGGAGCTTGCGCAACCAGGCGGCGTCGTTCTCGTGCTCGGGCAGACCGGAGAGCAGAACCTCCAGACGCTGCCACTGCGGGGTGCTCGCGGGCAGGCAGGCGAGCAGGTTCTCCGAGTAGCGCCGGTCCCGCACCCCTGAGGAGAGAGCTCGCGAGAAGAAGACGGAGGCCCCCTCTGGATCATCCTGACGCTTGAGGAGGCAGCCGGCACGGTAGAAGGCCTCTCCGCAGGCGGGGTCGCGGTCGGCCACCTCGGTGTAGGTTCTCAAGGCGGCATCGAACCGCTCCTGACGCTCGGCGATGACTCCCAGACGCAGCCGCGTGGCGGAGTCGTGGCCGCTCTCAGAGAGCCTTTCATACAGGCGCTTGGCCTCCGCCAGGTTACCGTCCTCGTACTCCCTGGCGGCGGCATAGCGCACCAGTCGGGTGGCAGCCGGCAGCTGCAGGCGGCCGGAAACAGCACGTCCCATTCTTCTGAGAACAGCATCCTTGCTCATCATCATCGCCCTTATTACCCTTATTTCAACATGAACATTTCACGGACTAAATTCTGTACCCGTTGACGCAGCACGCAGCAAATCCCGACCAGATCCCCACTCGACGGCCCGATTCAACCCGCACGGCAAGCCGTCTCACAGCATGCCACTCAGCCCAGGCGCATATCACTCTTGATTTGAGTTGTCGAGACCTCCGGAGTCCGCGGGAGGTAGACGACCTCACACAACCCCTTAAGCTGATCATCGAACTCGCCGTCCCAGTCATCCCCCATGACGAAGACATCAATACCGTACCTGGCGATGTCCTCGGTCTTCTGACCCCAGGTCTGCTCGGGCACCACGAGGTCGACATACCGGATGGCCTCGAGCATCACCTTGCGCTCCTCGTAGGAGAAGTACGCCTGCTTACCCTTTCCGGCATTGAACTCGTCACTGGACAGCGCCACCACCAGGAAGTCCCCCAGCGCTCGCGCACGCTTCAGCAACGCAATATGACCATAGTGGAGCAGGTCATATGTGCCATAGGTAATCACGCGCTTCATGTGGCCACTTCCTGGTTGGACGTTCGAGGCTCGCCCACAACAACACTCCGGACAAACCACCGTGAGTATTCCCTATGCTCCGAACCGATATCGAAGATGTCATAGAATCGATGCCATACCGATATGGTACCGAAATACATGATGTTCACTATCGAATGTCACAAAGAGGCCTGCCCCACCTTTCCTGGTCTCCTCACGCCCTCATGACAATTGTTCTTTCCAGTTCTTTTGAGAGCTGCGGCTCATCCGTCCTTCCGGTCGCTTATCAGCTGAGGAAACGAGTGACCCATCCACGGATCCAGGCAAGGTTGTCCAGGATCGGCACGGGATCCACCTCCGGCAGAGCGCAGCCGCTCTCTGCGTCGTCGATATCGCCGAGGATCCGCCGCAGGTGGGAGGTGAGCCCCTCGTAGTCGACGGCGACGGGCAGTCCCGAGTCAAGGGGCCAGTCACCGTACAGGCCCCTCTCAACATCTCGGTAGGAGGCCAGGTCGGGCGCGTAGACCACTGCCGGCTTCCCGGTCAGAGCGAAGTCGAAGAAGATGCTCGAGTAGTCCGAGACCAGGACGTCGGCCGCCACCATGAGCTCCTCAACACTCGGGTACCCACTGACATCGACCATCCCTCGGACACGAGCGGCCCGGTTCATGTGGTGGCTGCGTATGAGGACCGCCGCACCGAGGTGATCAGCCAGACGCGCCCCGTCCAGCGCCCCCGCCGCCTGCGGCCCGCCCGCGGCACCGCATCCGGCTGCACCCGTCGCAGGCCGCAGGCTCTCGCGCCAGGTCGGGGCGTAAAGAACGACCGGCCGTCCCGAACCGATACCGAGCTCGTGGCGCACCCGCCTTCGCAGTTGGGCACCTCCGAGCAGCCTCACGTTGCGGGGGTACTCCCCGACCCGAACCGGCCCGTGATATCCCAGCGCCTGCTGAAGGCGCCGACCGGCCTGCGGGCTCTGGGCGAGCAGCAGGTCCCACTGGGGGACCTGGCGGTCCATGAGCCGCCGGTATCTCGGGGTGACGGCTCCAGGGGCGTCGCGCAGCAGCTTCTTGATCGGAGTGCCGTGCCAGGTCTGGAGCAGGTGCTGGCCCTCACGCTTGGAGAACCAGGAGGGGAGGTGATCGTTGGTGACGATGACGCGAGAGGTGCGCAGAGCCTCCACCCACTGCGGCGATCCGACGACGACGGGACGCGCGCCTGCCGGCACTGGAACCGTCCCGTCGACAAGCGACCACCACAGGGGCGCGGCCACGCCGTGGGCCGCCAGGTCCTCGCAGATGGCGGCCGGGTTGTCTCCCCCGCTGCGCCCGCCGAAGGACTCCAGGAACACGCCCGCCCTCAGGGGGCCCGCCGCGCGCTCGATGAGGAGCCGGTGACCCCGTCGTGAGCGTTCGTGAGGAGTCAGCGGGGGAATGACGGCCACGGCCACGGAGCCGTCCAAGCGAGTGAGGATCCGCGCACGGCGAGCAGGGCGCCCGGAGCCCGCCCCGGTGACGCCATCTTCGGGTACCGCCACGCAGCCGCTGGGCGCCGGAATGATGGGCACCTCGAGGGCCGGGCCGTCGATCCCCTCACCGGCCAGACAGGTCCCCTCGACACGGTGGTCGGGCTCCCCCTGCGATACGGCGCTCCAGCCCACCGGGTAAGTCCCCAGCCCGACATCGGGATCGGCCAGGTCGATGCGCGCCGACCAGCCGCCGCCCGGCGCCAGGACGGCCGGCACCGTCATCGCCCCGCCCCTGGCGGCCCTGCCACCCAGGACGATGTCCAGCCTCGCCGGGGCCGCCGTCACCGTTCCACTCAGCACCAGCCCGGTGTCGATGTCCAAGCGCGCGCAGAGGAGCACGACGTCGATCTCCCCATCGGACAGCGTGACGCTTCCCCGTCTCCCACTCGGTGCCGGGGCGACCTGGAGCAGCCCCCGTTGACCGCGCGCCTCCAGGCGTTGCCCGGACTCCGGCGGCGCCAGGCGGCTCCTGCTGGAGCCGGCCGGTTGCGGCATCCACGCCCGCACCCTTCGCCCGGCCACGCGGGTCACCACCCGGAACCAGGCGCAGCGACCCGGTTCGAGCTGGAGACGCACCACGATCCCCGAAGTGAGGTAGGAGCGCCATGGGTCGCCGGCCTCCAGGTCGGCTCGGGGCGCCTCACAGCGATCAACCTCGGTGCAGCCCCGAACTCGCCCGGCCTCATCGACCACCTCAACGAACGGGCGGTCGGTCAGGCCCGGGTCGACTCCCCAGACCCAGGCGCAGCCACGCACCTCCAGGGTCCTGGGGCCCAGCCAGCGCACCGTGTCAACGCCGACGTGCAGCCTTAAGTCAACGTCCCGGACCTCGGTAAGCCCGCGGGGCACCGTGAGCCCTTCCAGGAATCGCGGCTCAGGGCGCACAGTCCCCGCCTCGATGGTCAGGGGAAGACGGCCCAGGTCCTCACAGCGTCGACCGATCAGCTCCTCGAGCTCCATAGCGCAGGCCGGATCGTGCTGGATGAGGAGCCACAGCACGAGCCGGTCGAGCAGCCCGGTCGACTCCCACACGAAGTCACCGGCATCGGCGAGTACCCTTCTCGCGGTGCGGCGCAGCCTGCCGGCGAAGTCGGGCCCCTCCCGGTCAGCGCGCTCGGCCAGACGAACCAGGTCCCGGCTCAGGCGTCCGACGACCAGGCACCGACGCACGGCCTCCGGGGCGTCGGCAGCCAGCTGCGCCAAGGCGTCCACCTCCGCCAGGAGGCCGCCGGGATCGGTGTGCGCACCGGGGCCACAAGCCAGTGAGCCGGCGCGCCAGGTGTAGACCTCCTCATCCAGCACGTCCGTGCGCATCGCGGCCAGAAGCACCGCGAGGGTCCTGGCCGGCAGGGACATCGCAGGGGCTCGGAGCGCACCGGGCGACCTCGACGACGCCCACAGCTGTCGGCGAGCCATGACGGCGCCGGCCACCAGCTCCTCAGCCGCCTCGGGTGCCCGAGCCAGCGGCTGCGCGAGGCGAGGCGCGCGGGGAGGCTCCGACCCCGGCCAGGCCCCGGTTGCCGGTGTCAAGGGCCGCGAGCGCGCGACGACGGCCTGGGATCCCGACTGCTCCAGGCACCGAATCATCGACTGGCAGGCACCGGCGATCAGTCCATCACCGCCGTCGACGACGGTGACCAGGCTCCCCCTGGCCCGCTTCAGGGCGGCATCCAGCCAGCCGCTCGGGTCACTGCCCCGGACGGCGGGCACGACCCGGACGCGCCGGTCCCTGGCGGACAGGCGAGTGGCCACCTGCTCGCCAGGGCTGTGCGCATCGGCCCCCGGCTCGACGACGACCAGGACCTCCAGGTCCCTGAAAGTCTGGTTGAGCACGGAGCGTACGGCCCCCTCCAGGTGAGGGCCGGCCCCCGCCGCTTGGACGATGACGCTGAGTCGGGGCCGGTGCATGCCCCGCGCAGCAGCACCGATGAGGCGTCTGAGAAGCCGGCCGCCCATGTCCTTCTACCCCGTCAGCTGGGGAGCGCGGGAGTGCCAGAGCCCCGTGGTGTCGATGACGTTGCGTCCCTCGAGCAGGAGCGGATCGAGGTCGGCGAACTCCTGGTGGCCGACCAGCACCGCCACGACATCAGCCTGTTCGACGGCCTGCCGGCACCCGGTCAGCCGCACATTGCCTCGCCGTTCCAAAGATGGCGGAAGCTCCTTGGCGTGCGGCTCGGCCACCAGGATCCGAGCGTGGGGCGCTGCGGCGGCCACCTGCTCGGTGATCGCGAGCGCGGGCGACTGACGCAGATCGTCGACGTCGGCCTTGAAGGTCAGGCCGAGCACCGCCACGGTCGGCGAGGAGGCGGCCTCCAGGGCCTGAAGGATGCGCCCGACGTAGTGGGCCGGCCGAGAGTCGTTGACCTGGCGGGCCGTGCGGATGAGCCTGGTCTCCTCCGGAGCACAGGACACCAGGAACCAGGGGTCCACGGCGATGCAGTGGCCACCCACGCCGGGGCCCGGCTGCAGAATGCTGACCCGCGGATGACGGTTGGCCAGGTCGATGAGCTCCCAGACATCGACCCCGACCCGCTCGCAGACCAGGGCCAGCTCATTGGCGAAGGCGATGTTGAGGTCGCGGAAGGAGTTCTCCGTCAGCTTGGTCATCTCGGCGGTGGTGGCGTCGGTCAGGACCAGCTCGCCGGCGCAGAAGGTGGCGTACAGGTCTCTGGCCAGCTGCGAGGCCTCGGGGGTCAGGCCGCCGATGACCCGGGAGTTGGTCACCATCTCCGCCATGATGTGGCCGGGCAGCACGCGTTCGGGACAGTAGGACAGGTGCACTCGGGGACGCGAGCCGCTGCCGTCCGTTGACAGGTCCGGGCGCATCGAGCCGATCGTCTCGGCCAAAGCGCGAGTGGTGCCGGGTGGGCAGGTCGACTCCAGGACGATGAGCTCTCCGCCTGTCAGACGTGGGGCGATCTGCCTGGTGGCGGCTTCCACCAGAGACAGATCGGCCATGTGGTCCCGACCCGTCGACGGGGTCGGCACCGCGATGATGTAGGTCCGTGCCGACGGCGTCATCGTCTGGGCGCGCAGGCGGCCGGCCTCGACCTGCTCGGCCAGCACAGTGGCCAGCCCCTCCTCCAGGAAGGGCAGCTCTCCACGGTTGACGGCCTCAACACGTTCCCGGACCCGGTCCACCCCGACGACGCCGAGCCCGGCGCGGGCCAGGACCGCTGCCGTGGGCAGGCCGATGTACCCCAACCCGATGACCGCGACGTCGACCACTTCAGCAGTGTCAGTCATGAGTCTCCATGCATCTGTACGCGCCCCACGAGGAGCTCCCTGGGACGCTGCGCCGTGCGCCATGAGTCCTCACCTCTAGTTCACCGTGGCGGGAAGCAGCTCGACGGCGGTGGGGTGCTCGGTGAGGTAGGCGCTCACCCGGTCCTGGGCGAAGGCCTTGAACAAGGGGGCGTCCGCGGCGGTGTCGAGCTTGACGATGGACTGCCCGTCCGCGGAGGTTCCCGTACCGGAGGTCGGTACGGTCATGAACTTGATGTCGTTGCTGTGGAGGTGGCGTGTCTCCAGGGCCAGGGACTGCATCTGGTTGAGCGTGAAGGACTCGTCCACGGCGACTGTGCGCGAGGCGGTCTTGAGGAATGAGTACAGCGCCGTGGGACTGCTCAGGGTGCCGTTGTTCAGGACCCTGCTCACGATGGAACGCATCCAGGTCTGCTGACGCTTGACACGGTCGAAGTCCCCGTTCGGGAGGGAGGAGCGCTCGCGGGTGTAGGCCAGGGCCTGTTGCCCGTTGAGTACCTGAGTCCCCGTGCCGAACTCCTTGCCAGCGAGCCTCTGAGGCGTCTTGAGGTTGACGCGCACCCCACCGATGTCATCGGTCAGCGCGACGAAGGACTCGAAGTTCGCCACCGCGAAGTGGTCGATGTGGATGCCGGTGAGGTTCTCCACGGTGTGGATCGTCAGCGAGGGTCCCCCGTAGGAGTAGGCGGCGTTGATCTTGCCCTGGCCGTGACCGGGGATCTCCACCCAGGAGTCACGGGGGATCGACATGACCGAGACGGTCTTACGGTCACCGCTGACCTGAACGATCATGATCGCGTCCGTGCGCTGGGCGCCCTCCTGCCATTGGGAGGGGTCGGAGGCGGAGGTGCGCGAGTCGGTTCCCAGGACCAGGATGTTGACGGCCGGTTCCTCGCCCGCCGCCGCCTGCTGCTGCGGGGCCCGCGTGGGAATGCCCGCGAAGGGATCGGCGATGAACTCCATGCCGGAGGCGATGGAGTGGCGTACCCACAGGGCCAGGCCTCCCGCAGCCAGGGTCAGAACCAGGAAGATCGCCAGGACACTGAGAAGGGCGATCCTCCATCCCCGTCCGGGACGGCGTCGACCACTGCCAGAGCTGCGCGCCGAGGTCGTGTCGACCTCTGATGAGGCCGTTTCAGCACCACCCTTGTCAATCGAGGTGCTTTCGGGTTCTGGTAGGAGGGACTGCGTCATGAGCCAATGGCACCACATATTTCTCGAGCGTTTTGCCCGGAATCCCTTGGTTTTAGGAATTCCGGGCAAAACGCTCATGAAATGAGACGCAACTGAGACCGGCGCAATCTCCCTGTCATCATTTCATGTCACGCCAACAATATCTTTCTGGACGTTCAGAAGGAATATCGCCGGTGGTCTTATGAACGAGGAGGAACGAGCCGATACATCCACCCGTAGGGGTCCTCGGCGCGGCCGGACTGAATGGCGGTGAGCCGGTCGTGGATCTGCCGAGTGACCTCACTGCCCTCGATGCGGGCGTCGAAGCCCTCACCCTTGAGATGCCCCAGAGGCACGACGACGGCGGCGGTTCCACAGGCGAAGACCTCACTGACCCGACCCGACTCGATGTCTGCGAGCAGCCCCTGGAGGCTGATGGTGTCCTCCACGACGCTCCGCCCGGAGTCGCGCAGCAGGCGGATGATGGCGCTGCGGGTGGATCCCTCGAGGATCGTCCCGGTCAGGCGCGGTGTGCGCACGGTCCCGTCGGCGTCGACGACCATGATGTTCATGCCGCCGAGCTCCTCGATGTTCTTCTGCGAGACGTCGTCGAGGAAGCAGACCTGGTCGCAGCCCTGCGCGTAGGCCTCCTGCTGGGGAAGCAGGGAGGAGGCGTAGTTGCCCCCGGTCTTGGCTGCCCCGGTCCCTCCGCGTCCGGCGCGGTGGTACTCGGTGGTCACCCAGATGGAGACGGGCTCGAGGCCGTGGGGGAAGTAGGAGCCCGCGGGCGAGGCAATGACGTAGTAGTCGACCACGGAGGAGGGGCGCACGCCGAGGAAGGCCTCGGAGGCGAAGGCGAAGGGACGCAGGTAGAGGGACTCGCCCTCACCTGAAGGCACCCAGGCGGCGTCGGCACGCACCAGATCCACCAGGGACGCCACGAAGTCCTCCTCCGCCAGCTCGGGCAGAGCCATGCGCCGGGCGGAGGCGTTGAGGCGCGCCGCGTTGTAGCGGGGACGGAAGGTCCACACCGATCCGTCCTCGTGCCGGTAGGCCTTGATGCCCTCGAAGATCTCCTGGCCGTAGTGGAGCACGGCGGCAGCCGGGGACAGGCTGAGACTGCCATAGGGAATGACGCCATAGTCACCCCACCCCTCCCCCTGCCTCCAGCGGGCGTGAGCCATGTGGTCGGTGAAGGCGTCACCGAAATGGAGGCTCGCCAGGACTGCCTCCCGCTCGTCCTCGGTGACGGGTGAGGGGTTGGCGGTCAGGGGGAATCGGCCTGCGAGCTGGTCGGCCTCCGGGACGGGGACCTCGGCAGCACGAGCCAAGGAGGTGGATGCGAAGTCGGTTGAGGTGGCGTCTGTCTCGGACATAGGCCCAGCCTACCGCCGAGGCCACAACTCGGACACGACTTTCCCATATGCTGGCCGCCGGGCGGGCTCGGGGCTAGGTTCCGGACATGAGTTCCGTTCAGCGCCCCTGGGTCGACGCTCACTGGCCAGGCCTTCGAGCCCGGTTCATCCGGGGCGCGGCGGCCGGCACCGTCCTCCTGACCGGGATGGGCGGATGCGCGCAGGTGGACCTGGATCAGCTCGCTGGGCCCGCATCGAGGTCGGCGTCTCCTGCCGAGGCGCCGCACACTTCGACGGCCCCGTCCCGGATGGTGATGCCCACTGCGCTGCCGACCGCCCAGGCCACGGCCGCGGCCACGCTCACGGTCGGCTTCCCGGACCTGCCCGGCTACACCGCCTCTACCGCATCCCCCGCCTCTGCGAGCAGCCCGGCCGGCCCCTCCGGCCCCGCAACCGTGTCGCTCCCGGAGGCATCCTGGTCGCGCTCCTACGCCTCGCGCACTTCTGGATGCCAGGTGAGCGCCGAGGTGAGCAGCGCACCGGCGCTGGTCGTCTCCGGCGGAGATGACCGAGCCTTGTCCGAGCACTGGTCCGCCTCCTTGGCCAGGACCTACCCGGACTACCGGCAAACCGGCCAGGAGGAGCTCACGGCGACGAACCGCTCTGGGCCCTACGTCGGCATCGCCACGTCCTTCAGTGCCAGTATCAGCGGCTCCCGGGTCGCGGGGAGGACCTTCGTGCGGGTGTGGTCGGCCGACGGCGCGGCCCTGTCGGTGACACAGGTCTGCCAGCAGGGGGCCTTCGATGAGGCGGCATGGGTCGCCTTTCTTCGCGGCGTCGCCGTGGGCGGTCTGTCGGGTCAGTCCCGCTGGCCCACGAGGGTACCCGGGTCTGAGACGCCGGCGGCCTCCGCCACTGGGTGAGCCCGTCTCTTCACGGCTCCTGAGAGTGCTCCCCCTGAGAAGGAGGCGGGGCCTGCGCCGGTTCAGCGGAGTCCTGGGGCCCCGATGGCTCGGTGCCGGGCGGGGCACCGACCTGAGCGGGGGACTCGGACTCCCCCTCCCCTGGTTGGTCCGCCTCCCGATCCGCCTCTGCGGACTCGCCGTCCCCTGCGGGCTCGCCTGTCTCTGCCCCGCCGGGTGCTCCCAGCTGGCTCTCCTGCGTGGACGGAGCCGCCTGGTCCTGCCCCGCCGAGGAACGCCGGGCCGAGACCGCGGACTCGGCCGCAGCCACAGCGTCACGAAGGTCCGTGAGCGCTGTCGTGATCGCCTCGACGTCCTCGCCCTCAATCGCCTGGTCGAGCGCCGTCCTCTTGCTCTCAAGACCGGTGGACTCCGCCTCGCTCAGGTCGCCTGCGATGGCTCCGACCCTGGTGGCCAGCGTCGCGGCCTCCGCAGCGGCCTCGCTCCGGCCCCGGGAGAGCGACAGGGCCACTGCAATGGTGGAGCGTTGATCCGCCGCCGCCACCACGGTCACCTGGAAGGCTTGCCCCCGCGATCGGGTGGCACGCGAGTCCGCCTCAGCCAGGAAGGCGGACATCTCGGAGTCGGTCAGCGGGGCGTCAGTCAGGGCGTCGCACCCGCACAGGCCGGTGAGACCGGCGAGCAGGAGGCAGGTGGCTATCCGACGTCGGGGACCGCGTAACGACATACTCGGAATGTAACGACCCGCTCGTGTACTGCGGTCACGCTCCGGACACGAAGAGGGCCATGAGGTCTCAATGCGATGACGTATCCGCCCTGGCCGTCACTGCCTCGGCGATGGCGTCACCGATCTGGCTGGTGGAGCGCTGGGCGCCGCCGCGCCGGGTCGCCATGTCCGCAGTGACTCCGGTCTCGACCCTCGCAGCGGCCTCGGGAAGCCCCAGGTGGTCGAGCATGAGGGCCACCGCGCTGATCGTGGCAGTCGGGTCCGCCTTGCCCTGACCGGCAATGTCCGGGGCCGAGCCGTGGACGGGCTCGAACATGGAGGGGAAGGCCCTCTCGGGGTTGATGTTGCCTGAGGCCGACAAGCCGATGCCGCCGGTGACGGCACCGGCCTCATCGGTGAGGATGTCGCCGAAGAGGTTGTCGGTGACGATGACGTCGAAGCGGCCCGGGTCGGTCACCATGTAGATGGTGGCAGCGTCCACGTGGCAGTAGTCGACGGCGACCTCGGGATACTCGGTGCTGACGGCCTCCACGGTGCGCCGCCACAGGTCGCCGGCGTGGACAAGCACATTGTGCTTGTGGACGAGGGTGAGGTGCTTGGCCGCCCTGGACCGGGCCTTGGCGAAGGCGTAGCGGACCAGGCGCTCCACCCCGTACGCCGTGTTGACGCTGACCTCGGTGGCGATCTCGTGCGCCGTGCCCTGGCGCACGACGCCGCCGTTGCCGCAGTACAGGCCCTCGGTGCCCTCGCGCACCACGACGAAGTCGATGTCGCCGGGATCGGCCAGCGGAGTCGGCACGCCCGGGTAGTAGACCGAAGGACGCAGGTTGACGTAGTGGTCCAGGGCGAAGCGCAGGCGCAGGAGCAGGCCGCGCTCGAGCACGCCAGAGGGGACGGAGGGATCGCCGACAGCTCCCAGCAGGATGGCGTCATGGGTCTTGATGGCCTCGAGATCCTCGTCGGTGAGGGTCTGGCCGGTCCGGTGCCAGCGCTCAGCCCCTAGGTCGAAGGCAGTGGGACGGACCGTGACCCCGGTTCCCTCCAGCGCTCGTTCGAGGACCTTGAGCCCCTCGGGGACGACCTCCTTACCGATGCCGTCACCCGGAATTACTGCCAGCTTGATGGTCTGCGTCATGGGGCCACCTTAGGGCACGATCAGGATGCGAGACGAGACGTCCGCATCACGGAAACCCGTACTCGCGTTTCGACCGACAGTCGGTTACTCTCTTACCAATACACCAAGGAGGAGCCATGCCGCGTATCCACCGGCCTGCCGCGCAACGTCGTGAGGAGATTCTCGACGCCGCCCACACCCTGTTCACCACCAAAGGCTTTCAACCCACGACCATGGAGGACATCCTGGGAATCGTGGGCATCGCCAAGGGCACGCTCTACTACCACTTCCCCAGCAAGGAGCAGATCCTCAAGGCCCTGGTCCTGCGCATCGTCTGCCAGGTCGAGCAGCAGGCCCGCGAGATCGCCGCCTCATCGGCCCCGGCGGCCGACAAGCTCGCGGCGATCATGAACGCGATGCAGCTGGTGGACACCGAGACCGAGCTCGTCGACCAGTTCCACGCGCCGGGCAACGCGGAGTTCCACCTGCTGTCCATCACGGCAATGATCGAGCACCTCACTCCGGTCCTGGCCGAGGTCATCACCCAGGGGGTGAGCGAGGGGATCTTCACCACCGAGCGCCCCCATGACGCCGTCGAGCTGCTGCTGAGCGCCTCGGGCATCCTCCTGGACCACGACATCATGAAGCCCAGTCACGCTGAGCTCGCCCGCCGCCGCGAGAGTCTCATCTGGGCGACCGAGACGCTTCTGGGCGCTCAGCCCGGCAGCCTCGGCTTCCTGATGGAGGCAGAACAGTGAAGCACGTTGGACTACTGGTCCTGGGCTCCTTCATCAACTCGCTGGGAACGGGGCTGAGCGCCTTCGGCCTGGCCGTCGTCATACTGCGCACCTACGGAACGGCCTCCTCAGTGGCGGCCGTCCAGATGAGCGCCTTCGCCCCCATTGTTCTTCTGGCGCCCTTGGCCGGGGCCCTCGCAGACCGCTACGACCGCCGCCTCATGATGATCATCGGCGACGCCGGCTCGATCCTCGGCCTGGGCATCATCCTGGCGGCCCTGTCCTCTCCCCGGCCGTCCTTGGCCTGGGTCTGCGCGGGGGCTGTCATCTCCTCCTGCCTGGCGGCGCTCACAGAGCCGGCGCTGCGGGCGAGCGTCACTGACCTGGTGACCGAGGAGGACTACGTGCGCTCCTCCGGACTGCTTCAGCTGGCATCCGCGGCGAAGTACCTGCTGGCTCCGGCCGCGGCAGGGTTCCTCATGCCGCTCGTCGGCGTCCGGGGCCTCCTCCTGCTGGACGCCAGCACCTGCCTGGTCACCGTGGGGTGCACCATGACAGTGCGCCGGGCTCTGGCAGCAGGTGCGTCGCGACGCGCAGCGGCCCAGCCCGGTGACGACCACGACGTCCTGGCGGGCTGGAGAACCATCACCGCCTCTCCCGGCCTGCGCACCCTCGTGGTTCTCATGACGCTGGCGACCCTCGCTATCGGCGTCATCCAGGTCCTCATCAAGCCGATTCTCCTACCCACCGTGAGTACCGCCGAGATGGGGGTGGTCGAGACTGTCGCAGCCGCCGGCATGCTTGTGGGCGCGGCCCTGGTCACCGCCTGGAAGAGCGCTCAGCCCACGACGTTGCTCGCCGCAGGGCTGGCCGGGACCGGTGTCGCCATGGTGCTGGTCCCTCTGGGACCTGGAGCCTGGTGGGTGGCCGCCTGCGGGTTTCTCACCTTCGCCTGTCTACCCCTGTCCCAGGCTGGGGCGGAGGTACTGGTGCGCACGCAGGTCGACAACACTCGGCAGGCACGCACCTGGGGCACTATCAGTCTGGTCACCCAGATGGGATACCTGGTGGCCTATCTGTGCTCCGGGGTGCTGGTCGACCGGGTGCTTCAGCCCCTGCTGGAGTCCGGACAGCCACTGTCCACCGGCCTGGGGGCCGTCGTCGGCACCGGACCTGGACGCGGCGCCGCGCTTCTCGTGGGTCTCATGGGCGCGGTGATGGCGCTGGTTGCCCTTGCCGTTCGCCTCCAGCGTCACAAGCTCGATGAGGCTTATTCACAGAGCTAGCCGACGCTGGCATCTGCGCAGGTCACAGCACCTTCGGCGGATGCCGCGAATAAGCCTCGATAACACCCAAGTTCAATTAAACTAGTTTACCCATGCAATATAAGGCTTGACTCTCACCATGGCTTCCTTTATTTGCTCACACAGCTTCTTCCAAGCCTTCAGCTCCGAGACACAACCATCAATATCGATACTCTTTATAATGCGAGCCCGCTCATACCCAAACTCGGCTTCAGGAATCAACTCCCGTAAGTTACGGCTACAATGCTCTCTCAATAACCTTATGGGATCGGCTTGACTCTCAATTGCCTTCAGGCTAACTCCTTTAGATTTCGCCCAGCCACGAAACTCCCCGTTAGACCAGAGATGTGCAATTGCCCAAGCCTCTGTCATCCTAACAGCAATTACAGGGACCACTCTCTCATCACAGCACCCCAGAATCTCCTTTGCTCGTGGTTCCCACCCCATAGCATCGGAGTCACGGTGAATAAATATCAAGTCATAAGGCTCGGTTCTCAATGCCTCAACCTTGCCCTTCACCGAGCGATCAGAGGGTCTTTCAATCCAATGATGCTTAGAGACGTCGATGTCGTCACCCGGACGCAGACTCATTGTGAGCCTCCCAAGAACATCTACAAGAGCATCATCGGAAGTTCCTTCACCCACGAACCCGCAGCTCCACCAGTCACTCACGATTCGCACTCCGCCCAGCTCGAAGGACTCTTGAGAAATGCAAACAACTTCGACTTAGACACCGGAGCCTGCGACCGAAGAGTCTCCTCCGAATCCCCAGGTCTTTCAGATCTCCAAGTATCCTGAAGTGGATGAAATGATGTCGACACCAGTTCTCCCCCACCTTTATTCTGACGACGCCAGGCAACCGCACACAACACTTTATCGGCACCTTCTTCCAATACGCCTTGGACAAGATACGGAGAATGCGTATTGATAAGAACTTGACTCAAACAACCATTCCTGGGCCGAGAAAGGCGTAGCAGAAGATCAAGCATTGCGCGAATTTTTGCCGGATGTATCCCATTTTCAGGTTCTTCCATCCCCAGCAATCCAATATACCCTGGCGAATATGCCATAGCAGCAAGAGTGAGGAACCTCAACGTACCATCAGACAGAGAACGAGCAGGCAACTCGGGCGCACCTCCGACTTGAGCACGTAGCTCAAGTGTCTGCCGAACATTATCTTCGACGACACGCAATTGCTTGATGTCAACTAACTCGCCGACATCATTAGATAAGAGCCGATACACCTCTTGATTTCCATCAGCAACTGATTGCCGGTAGAGAGAAGCCGGGACATGCGCTCCAGCGGCATCAATTGGACGAGTCTCCATCCTCTCATCAGGAGCACGCATCGCAGTGGGCTCCAGCGCCATGAAGCGCCACGAAACCATCTCTGTTTTGGCCGCAAGTAGAGTGGGATACTCAGCTGAAGCTAGAGAAGAAAGTATGGTCCTTGGAGCATCCGCAATAGGTATCTGCCTCGGACGACCACTTTTCTCGAAAGGAACCGACACGTATGGGCGATCTTCCTTCGAGTGAAGCGTCATGTAGTCTTTAGGCTTAGTTGACCCAGTCAAATATTTCTTCAAGCATGGATGAGCCTTGAAATAAAATGGACGCTCCTTTATGCGCACATGCTGAAGTTTCTCATTCTCCAAACGTAAGCGAGCATTACCCGAAACACCATTCGAATCTCGCTCAATCTTGAACTCCAGCTCATAGCGTAAATAACTTCTTGCTGGAGAAACTTCTTGACCGAAGTCATCAACAACTTTTCCGGGGACAATCATTTCGGCAGCTAAACGAAAGCTCTCGCCCCCCCCACCACATTACAGTCTCAGGGAATAAGGATCCTAGATTGCTGGAGTACCCCTTCTCCACGGAACGGACCCCGGCGCACACCTCCGTAAATGTACTGTCCGCAAGACCCGAAAGAAAACGAATTGCATCGAATAAGTTTGACTTCCCGACGGCATTTGGTCCTGCGACGCAGGTGAAAGGTCCAAATTCTACGACAACGTCATTAAGATTCTTAAACCCCGATACTTCAAAGCGCGTAAGCATAGAAATGTCCTCCCCTGATACTACCGCAAGATTAAGTGTAATCTACACAATATACTTGTGTCCATGACAACTGTAGGCCTACCAGCCTGGATACGCTGGTAGGCCTACAGTAATCTGCCGTACGGCACGGCCATCTACTCCATCAGCGGGCCACGGAACCCTCGGTGTAGTCCTTGTCGACGTCGGCGCGCCAGGCGAACATGGAACGCACCTCACGGCCGGTGGCCTCGATGGGGTGCGCCTCGCCCTCGGCGCGGAGCTTCTTGAACTCCGGGGCGCCGGCGGCCTGGTCGTCCATGAAGCGCTTGGCGAAGGTCCCGTCCTGAATGTCGGCGAGGACCTCCTTCATGTGCTCCTTGACCTCGGGGGTGATGACGCGCGGACCGGAGACGTAGTCGCCGTACTCGGCGGTGTCGGAGCAGGACCAGCGCTGCTTGGAGATGCCGCCCTCGTTGATGAGGTCGACGATGAGCTTCATCTCGTGGCAGACCTCGAAGTAGGCCATCTCGGGCTGGTAGCCGGCCTCGACCAGGGTCTCGAAGCCGTACTGGATGAGCTTGGAGACGCCACCGCACAGGACAGTCTGCTCGCCGAAGAGGTCGGTCTCAGTCTCCTCGCGGAAGGTGGTCTTGATGGCGCCGGCGCGGGTGCCGCCGATGGCCTTGGCATAGGACAGCACAAGGTCCCAGGCAGTGCCGCTGGCGTCCTGCTCCACGCAGACGAGCACGGGCACACCCCGGCCGGCCTCGAACTCGCGGCGCACGGTGTGACCGGGCCCCTTGGGGGCCACCATGACGACATCGATGTCCGCGGACGGCTTGATGTAACCGAAGTGGATGTTGAAGCCGTGGGAGAACAGGAGGGTGGAGCCGGCCTTGATGTTCGGCTCGATCTCCTCGCGGTAGAGGGCGGCCTGCACCTGGTCGGGGGCCAGGACGGTGACGACATCGGCCCAGGCGACGGCCTCGGCGATCGGCTTGACGGGCAGGCCCATCTCCTCCGCCTTGGCCACCGAGGAAGATCCTTCTCGCAGGCCGACCACGACCTCGACGCCGGAGTCGCGCAGGTTCAGAGCGTGAGCGTGCCCCTGGGAACCGTATCCGATGACGGCGACCTTCTTGGACTGGATGACGGACAGGTCGGCGTCGTCGTCGTAGAACTTCTCAGCTGCCATGATTGCTTCTCACTTCTCCTTGAGTTGATCGGTGATGGATCGTGGGCCGCGCGTGATCGCCACGGCACCGGACTGGACAATCTCTTTGACGCCGTACGGCTGGAGTGCCGTCAGCAGAGCCTTGACCTTGGATTCTGAGCCGATGGTCTCGATGACCACCGACGTGGGGGCGACGTCCACGACGTGCGCGCGGAACAGGTCGACGACCTGGAGCACCGCCGTGCGGTTGGCATCATCGGCGTGCACCTTGATGAGGTAGAGCTCGCGCTCGACCGAGGTGTCGGGGTCGAGCTCGACGATCTTGAGGACGTTGACCAGCTTGTTGAGCTGCTTGGTGACCTGCTCCATGGCCAGTCCCTCGGCATCGGCGATCACCGTGATGCGCGAGATGTCCTCGTGCTCGGTGGGCCCCACGGCCAGGGAGTGGATGTTGAAGCCCCGGCGCGTGAACAGCGCCGAGACCCGGGTCAGGACGCCAGGCTTGTTCTCCACCAGGACGGACAGCGTGTGCTTCTCACTCACGGCGCTCACTCCTCTTCCCACACCGGGCTCATGCCGCGGGCGTGCTGGATCTCGTCGTTGGACACCCCGGCCGCGACCATGGGCCACACCTGGGCGTCCGCGGAGACGATGAAGTCGACGACGACGGGGCGGTCGTTGATGGCGTTGGCCTGGGCGATGACGTCATCTAAGTCCTCCAGGCGCTCGCAGCGCAGTCCCACGGCCCCGTAGGCCTCGGCCATGGTGACGAAGTCGGGGATGCGTGCCGTTCCGGCACCGGTATGCAGATCGGTGTTGGAGTAGCGCTGCCCGTAGAACAACGTCTGCCACTGCCGCACCATCCCCAGCGAGGAGTTGTTGATGATGGCGACCTTGATGGGGATGTTGTTGAGGGTGCAGGTGGCCAGCTCCTGGTTGGTCATCTGGAAGCAGCCGTCTCCGTCGATGAGCCACACCGGCCGGTCGGGGCGGGCCTCCTTGGCGCCCATGGCGGCGGGCAGGCCGTATCCCATGGTGCCGGCGCCGGCTGAGGTGAGCCAGGTGTGAGGGTGGCGGAAAGTGAGGTAGTGGGCTGCCCACATCTGGTGCTGACCCACGCCCGTGACCCAGATGGTGTCCTCGGAGGCGGCCCGGTCGAGATGGGTGATGACCTCCTGAGGCTGGAGCAGCCCGTCGTCGGTATCGGTCCAGTCCGTGGGGTAAGTGGACTGGATGCGCTCGACCTCGCTGCGCCACGGGGCGATGTCCGCCCGCCCCTCGGCGGCGACGTGGTCGCGGAGCTCGGCGCTCAGTGCGGGAACGACGTCGACCAGGTCCCCGACGATCGGGACGTCGGCGGTGCGGATCTTGGAGATCTCGGCGGGGTCGACGTCGACGTGGATCACCGAGGCCTTGGTGGCGAAGGTGTCCGGTCTACCGGTGACCCGGTCGTCGAAGCGGGCTCCCAGGCAGACGACGAGGTCGGCCCGCTGCAGCGCCCCGACAGCGGCCACAGTGCCGTGCATGCCCGGCATCCCCAGGTTGAGCGGGTGCTCACTGGGCATAACGTCCAGGGCGGTCAGAGTGGTGACGAAGGGTGCTCCGATGAGCTCGATGAGCTTGGCGAGCTCCTCGGTGGGAACCTGCGCCCGGCTCAAGCCACCACCGAGGTAGAGGACGGGTCGCTCGGCTGCAGAGATCACCTCGGCGGCCTGAGCCAGGCGCCGCTGGTTGGGCTTGCCCGGCAGGCGGTAGCCGGGAAGGTCTCGGGCCGGGGGCCACACGAACTCGGTGGCCCCCTCCTGGGCATCCTTGGAGATGTCAATGAGGACCGGGCCGGGGCGCCCGGTTGAGGCGATGTGGAAGGCCTCAGCCACGCGCGGGACGATGTCCTCGGCACGGGTGATGAGGAAGGAGTGCTTGACGAAGGGCATCGTGGCACCGACGATATCGGCCTCCTGGAAGGCGTCCGTCCCGATTCCACGGCTTCCGACCTGCCCGGTGATGGCCAGCATGGGCACCGAGTCCATGTGGGCGTCACCGATGGGGGTGATGAGGTTGGTGGCTCCGGGACCGGACGTGACGACACACACCCCGGGGCGACCGGTGACCATGGCATAGCCCTCGGCGGCATGGCCAGCGCCCTGTTCGTGACGCACCAGGACGTGGCGGATCTTCGTCGAGGCGAGCAGGGGGTCATAGAAGGGCAGGATGGCGCCGCCCGGCATCCCGAAGATGTCTGTGACGCCTAGCTCCTCCAGCGCGCGCACCAGAGCCTGGGCGCCTGTCATGACCTGTTGGCCCTGACGTGCGGGAGCGTCATCGCATGTCATCACTCGCTCTCCTTCTCCGTGCCTACTGCCCGGCGACCTGCCGGGTAATGAACGTTAGATCAGTCTCCGCACAGAGTCATAATGAGACGGCCACAATCTCACATCGTGGAATCACGGATCCGGTGGCATGACCGTTCTCCACGCGAGGGGCTTCTCCACTCCCTCGCGGATCACGGACCTTGGTACGCCATCAGTGCAGGTGGAGATGACACAATGCTCCTATTACTCCTGACAAAACGTCCGCTGCGTCACTTTCAGCGGCGACACGGAAGGCGGCACTAGCGACGTGGCTATGGTCCTGGACTATCTGTTGGACAACCCGGTTGTCATCGTCCTGCTCATGGTTGGCTCCGGGCTGCTGCTCTGGCGCGCCAGGCGCAGGAGCATACGTGTCCCGGCGACGGCCCTCCTGATCGGCAGTACCGCCCTGCTGATCTGGAAGCTGGCGCACGCCAATATCCTGTACCACTTGTCCAAGAACGCGGTTCTCGTCCTGTTCCTCCTGGTCGGCGCCGGGATGCTGCTCGGGCACATCAAGATCAAGGGCGTGAGCCTGGGTGCGGCGGCCGTCCTGTTCAGCGGCATCGCGTTGGCGGCCTGGGGAGCGTCCGCCTCCACCCCCATTGAGGTTCACAAGGACCTGGGAGCACTGGGGCTGGCGATCTTCACCTTCGCCATCGGCATCCAGTCCGGACCGAACTTCTTCCACGTCATCCGAACCGCCGGCGGGCCGTTGGCGATCCTCCTGGGCGTTCTGGGCGTCGCGGCCCTGGCGGCCGTGGGCGTGGGGCGTCTCCTCGGGCTCAAGGCGGCGATGATCGCGGGAGCCTTCGCCGGTGCCGTCACGAACACGCCCGCCCTGGCCGCAGCCGGTAACGCCGCCGCCACGGCCGGCGACAAGCTCGGGCCGGATGAGGCCACGGTGGCCTATGCCGTCACCTACCTCTACGGCGTCATCGGTATGCTGTTCTTCTGCCTGCTGGCGCTGCGCTACCGGCGCAGCGACAAGGACACTCCCTCCCCGCTCATCAACCGCACCATCCGGGTGGAGCGCGAGGACGGCCCGCTCCTGGGCAACATCGTTGAGACCATCTCAGGGCAGCTGCGATTCTCTCGTCTGCGTCGGGGCGAGAAGGGCCCGATCACCCGACCGAAGAATGACGACCGGCTGTACAAGGACGATCTCATCACCGTCGTCGGCACCCAGGACGCCGTCAATCAGGCGATCAAGGCGGTGGGCCACGGCTCGTCGCACTCACTCATCGAGGACCGCAAGTACCTCGACTTCCGCCGGATCACGGTCTCGGACCCGAAGCTGGCCGGACGCACCATCGGTGAGCTGGATATCGACAGCCGTTTCGGGGCGACGATCTCGCGGGTGCGCCGCGGCGACGTGGACATGGTGGGCACCCCGGATCTGGTGCTGCAGCAGGGAGACCGGGTGCGCGTCGTCGGCCCGACCGGACGCATGAAGGAGATCTCCACGTACTTCGGCGACTCCTCGCGCGGCCTGTCCTCCATCAACCCGGTGGCACTGGGGCTGGGGATGGCACTGGGCATCGTCATCGGTGAGTGGAAGTTCCTCACGCCCACCGGCGCCACTTTCTCCATCGGGTCGGCAGCCGGAACACTCCTGGTCGGGCTCATCTTCGGGCGCATTGGCCGCATCGGGAAGTTCGTGACCGCCATGCCCTTCACCGCGACGGCGGTGCTCTCGGAGTTCGGACTCCTGGTCTTCCTGGCCCAGGCGGGCACGAAGGCCGGTGGGGAGATCGCGCACGCGTTCACCGGTGGTGACTGGTGGAGGATCTTCGTCACCGGCTTCGTCGTCACCACCATTGTGGGGCTAGGGATTTACGCCTCCATGCGCTGGATCGTCAAGATGGGTGGCACTCGCCTGTCCGGTCTCATCGGTGGCGCCCAGACCCAGCCGGCGATTCTGGCCTTCGCCAACGAGCGCACTGGTGCCGACCCCCGAGTGGCGCTGGGGTACGCGATGGTCTATCCCGTGGCCATGATCGTCAAGATCTTCATCGCGCAGGTCCTCGGCGGGCTGTGACCCGCTCACCGCAGGCTCACCGGTCTCGCATCATCGATGGTGGCCCGTCGCTGAATGTCAGCGGCGGGCCACCATTGTTCAACTGGGAGCCTGCAGACCGAACGTCAGTCCTCCAGAGGCTGCTCCGCCGCCTCAACGTGTGTGCGAGGCAGCGTGATGTGCTCCGAGGTGGCCACGTCGTGGCGCCAGTTGTGGTCGGTGATGATGCGCGCCAAAGCGAGACCGACGCCGATAGCCGTAATGACAAAGAAGACCTCAGCCAGGTTCGTAGCCGCGTCACCGACGTCGACGCCCCCTTTGTCCACAGAGAGCGTGTTGAGCGCAGAGATAGCCCTGTAGAAGGGAACCCCGGGGATCATGATGACCACAGCGGGAACGGAAAGAGCTACCCGGGACAGGGACGCGCGGGAGACGAAGAGCTGGGCGAGCAGCCCAATCGTGACCGCAGCCAGTCCCACCGCGAGCTGCCATGGCACGTGGAAGACGTCAATGAGAAGCAGTCTGCCGGTATTGGCCAGGGCCCCGACCACCGCAGCCAGCATGCTGGCCTTCACGCCTGCATTGAACAGCATGGCGAATCCGTAGGCGGCGATAAAGGAGCAGAAGCACCGCAGAAGGTAGAGAAGAGGTCCATCAAGAGTGGCGTCGCTGGCCGCTGCAACATCCCAACGGAAGACGAAGGTCACGGTCCAGACGGCGACGCCCGCTGCAGCCATGACCATGAGGACGTAGGCGCTGCGCGAGAGGGACGAAGAGAAGTCTTGTCGGAACAGGTCAAGCATAGCGGTGACCATCGGGAAACCCGGGATGAGGAAGAGGATCGCAGAGATAATGCCGCCCTGGTGGTTTCCTGACACCACACCAGAAGCGTTCAGCGCGGTGACGACGCCCATGTAGGTGCCCGACGCCGCGACGCCGCACACGAGCCAGGTGAAGAAGTGCTGGTAGTGACGCTCAAGCATCTGCCTGCGAATGAGCTGTCCCAGGAATGCCGCGACGAGCACCGTGAGGCACTCGACCCAACCGCCCTTGTTGAGGAAGCAGAATCCGGCACAGGCCACACCCGATGCTGCGGCGTTGGCGAAGACGTTATAGCGGCCGTGCATCTTCTCGACCTGTTCAAGCTTGGCCTCGAGATGCTCAACGGTCTCGTGTGCACGCAGATCGTGGACGATCCTGCGCAGTGCCTCCAAGCGGTCGACATTGACGCCGACCCAACGCACCTCACAGGCCTCGGTGCGGAAACGGTTGCCGACGTAGGACGAAGTGACGATCTCGGTCATCGTCACAGTCGCCTCGTGACGGTCAAGACCGACCGCCGAGGCGGCTCTGGCCATGGAGGACTTGATGCGGTAGGAGCCGGCACCGGCGGCGAGCATGAGTCGCCCCAGGTGCAGTACGACGCCGGACTGTTGCATGAGCCGATCGGCATCAAGACTCGGTTCATGGCTGCTGCCCGATGGAGTGGAAGGGAGGTCGCTATGAGTCACAGAGACAATGGTGCACCGTTTTGTGCCTCGATGTCAGTTCGGGCCTGGACACAGGCGGCCACGGCTTCAGCCGTGGCCGGTGTC
>NZ_JASPFC010000019.1:0-59620 GCF_031296635.1 Actinomyces acetigenes | reverse complement strand
TGGTAGCCCAGCAGACCCACCCGGATACGCTCCTCGATCCACTCCGGACCCCACTCAAGATTCTCAGCTCTAGCAAAACCCATGACCTACATCCTTTCCCTTGTCAGCAAACCGTCCACAACACTCATCACAACCCGATCGCCACAGCCACCACTGCTCACCACCCACCCCCAAAACCAGAACCAGCTGGGCCACCAGGACCACCAGAGTCGCCGAGGGTGTCGAGGTCGCTCGTGCCCGAAGCACCAGGCCCACCCTGACCACCAGAACCAGCAGGACCATCCTGGCTGTCGGAGTCGCCGGGGGTGCCTGTGTCTGTGCTGTCGGGGCCTGTGCTGTTGGGTATGGCTCCTTGGTCGATGAGGAACTGGGTGGCCGCCCCACCCCAGGCAGCCATGAGATCAGCCCCCAGGTACCTGGGCGTGGACTGCGCCAGCCCCACCAGGTAGGGCACAGCCTTCTGCACACTCAACCGATCCGCACTCACCCGACCACCAAAGCTCAACGGCGGCACAAACCCAAACACCTCATCAGCCCCCGGCACCCCCAGACGCTCAATCCCCTCCACAGCCAAAGACCGACCCGTCACCTCATCGTCATACACGTCCTCAAGCGGGTCAGTGAACTCAATGCAGCCGCTGCGCTCCCTGACAACCGGATCAGTCATATCCTCCGCAGCAGAGGCGTTGGGGTAGATGGCCCCGTCGATGACGTCGATGTCCACGGCCGGCCCGGAGATCTCCCCCCACAGAAGCATCCGCCCCAGGGCAGTGCGTGTCACGCAGTGCCAGCGCTGAGGCGGGAAGGGCAGCTCGATCCCCTCCAGCCAGGCGTCCACCACCGACGCCCACTCAACAGGATCCGTAATCCACGATCTCCCCTGCCCAAAACCATCAAACCCGAAACGCCTCCAGACATACAGAACCGACTCAGGAAACACACCCCCAAACCGCTCAAAGTACCCCTCAGGCACCACCCGACCCACACCCAAAGGAGGCATGTCGTGGTAGCCCAGAAGCCCCACCCGGATACGCTCCTCAATCCACTCCGGACCCCACTCAAGATCCTCATCCCTCACAAAACCCATAACCCGCACAGTAACACCCACCACACCCCCACACCCCACAAACCCGTCAGCACAAACCCCCGCCCCCACCCGCCTCAGCCACCCAAGCCCCCGCATTAACCCCCGAACATTCACGTGCCCTCACGCAGCTCCAGGGCCGCACGATAGACCTCGTGAGGACGCAGACCGCCCTCGCCGGGCCCCGGTCAGGGGCCGGCGAGGGCGGGATCACGAGTGCGCGGCGGGCTCATGCGAGTTCTGAGACCCGCACGGACCTGCCGGTCTCAGGCGCCGGCGACGCCGACGGTGTCGAAGAGGGAGGCCACCGAGCCGTCGTCGAAGACGGCCTTGATGGCCCGCGCCAGCAGCGGCGCGATCGGCAGGATGGTCAGCTGGTCGAAGCGCTTGCCGGCGGGGATCGGCAGAGTGTCGGTGACGATGACCTCGCGGGCCCCGCAGGTGGAGAGCCGGTCCACGGCCGGCCCGGAGAGCACCCCGTGGGTCGCGGCGACGATGACGTCCTTGGCGCCGGAGTCCAGGAGCACCTGGACGGCCTTGGCAATGGTGCCGCCGGTGTCGATCATGTCGTCGACCAGGACGCAGGAGCGCCCCTCGACGTCGCCGACGACGCGGTTGGCCACCGACTCGTTGGGGCGGGTGACGTCACGGGTCTTGTGGACAAAGGCCAGCGGGGTGCCGCCCAGCTGGTTGGCCCAGCGCTCGGCCACCCGGATACGGCCGGCGTCGGGGGAGACGACGGCAGCGTTGGCGGGGTCGACGCGGGTGCGCACGTAGTCCACGAGCACCGGCTGAGCCCACAGGTGG
The DNA here is from genome assembly GCF_031296635.1 of Actinomyces acetigenes. Taxonomy (NCBI): domain Bacteria; kingdom Bacillati; phylum Actinomycetota; class Actinomycetes; order Actinomycetales; family Actinomycetaceae; genus Actinomyces; species Actinomyces acetigenes. Next base: position 57,729 of record NZ_JASPFC010000019.1, on the reverse strand, counting down.
TCCCAGGGGCCGTCGAAGAAGCCCTGCTCCTGGGAGGTGTGCAGGTCCACGCTCATGAGGCGGTCGGCGCCGGCGGTCTTGTAAAGGTCCGCCACGAGGCGGGCGCTGATGGGCTCACGCCCCAGGTGCTTCTTGTCCTGACGGGCGTAGGGGAAGAAGGGCGCCACCACGGTGATGCGCTTGGCGGAGGCGCGCTTGAGGGCGTCAACCATGATGAGCTGCTCCATGAGCCAGTCATTGACGCGGTCACCGTGGGACTGGACGACGAACACGTCGCAGCCACGCACCGACTCGTTGAAACGGACGTAGGTCTCCCCGTTGGCGAAGTCGTAGGCCGTGGAGGACAGCACCTCGGTGCCGAGCTCACTGGCCACGTCCCGGGCGAGCTCGGGATGGGCGCGCCCGGAGACAACGACCAGCCGTTTCTCACCCTTGGTAATGATGCCCGTCATGACGTGGTTCCCTTCTCACGGCCGGTGCGGCCCTCGATGTGACTGTTGGAGACGGAGGTGAAGGTCAGTGATCGCTTCGGCCGGCAGAGCCGTGAGGGCCCGACCGGTCGGGGCCGAAGCTGCGGAGCGCCCATGCGTCAGGCCTGGCCGGCGTCGGCGTCGAGCTGGCTGAAGGGCGCCACGACGCAGCCGGCCGGGATGACGGCGTCGGTGAGGATCGCGTAGGCGCCCACGCGAGCGCCCTGGCCGACCCGGGTGGTTCCGCGCACGAGGACGCCCTGCTCGAGGGTGACGTCCTGGGCGAGCTCGGCGGTAACGTCCACCCAGGTGGAGGCCGGGTCGACGACGCCGACGCCCTGGGCCATCCAGTCGGCCAGGACGCGGCGGTTGAGCTCGGCGCCGAGCTCGGCGAGCTGGGCACGGTCATTGCAGCCCTCGACGAGCCAGTGGTCGGCGACGACCAGCGCACTGGTGGACCGCCCGGCCCGGTGAGCATGGGCGACGACGTCGGTGAGGTAGACCTCACCCTGGTCGTTGTCCGTGCCCAGGGTCGCTAGGGCAGTGCGCAGGTGGGCGGCGTCGAAGACGTAGACGCCGGCATTGATCTCGCGGATGGCGCGCTGGGCCTCGCTGGCGTCGCGCTGCTCGACGACGGCCGAGACGGTGCCGTCGGCCTCGCGCACGACGCGCCCGTAGCCGGTGGGGTCCGCAAGCTCGGTGGTCAGCAGGGTGACGGCATCCCCGCGCTCGTTGTGCTGGGCCAGCAGCTCCTTCAGGGTGGCGGTGTCCAGCAGCGGGACGTCCCCGCTGGTGACGACGACGGGCCCATCCAGGTCCTCGGGCAGGGCGGCCAGCCCGCAGGCGACGGCCCGCCCGGTGCCGGGGACCTCGTCCTGGTCGGCCGGGACGGCGTCGGGGGCGACCTCGGCGAGGTGGGCGATGACGGCGTCGCGCTCGTGGCGCACGACGACGACGAGGTGCTGGGGCTCGAGCCCCCTGGCTGCGGTGACGGCGTGGTCCACCAGGCTGCGGCCGCCGATCCGGTGCAGGACCTTGGGGGTGACCGATCGCATACGAGTTCCCTTGCCGGCGGCCATGACGATGACGGCGGCGGGTGCGGTTGGCGTCACGTGTCCTCTTCTCACAGGTTCGCGCCCGGGCTCCCGACGTCTCCGGTCATGACCGGGCGGAGGCCGGGGACGGACTCCAACGGTTTCTGAAATCAGGTACGGATGGACGGTTGGCGCGTATCCCGCCGGCGACCGGATGACCGCAGTCGGGCGTGAGAGCGAGGGAACCCCAACGCCGCTCATGCTACGCCGCTCCGCCCCCAGGATTCGAACCCGGGCCTCAAGGCTCCAAAGGCCTGCGTGCTGCCGCTACACCAGGGCGGAAGGACACATCCCGGCCCGGGCCCGACGGCGAGGGGCGAGACGCCGGGACAGTCTCTCACGTCCCGGTCGCACTCGGCACCTTCGCGGCAACTCAGCGCGCCCCGGTCGCGCCCGGCACCGGGCCGTGGGATTCAATGTACCGTGACGTCTATTGGGCGCGCCCCGGTCGCGCCCGGCACCGGGCCTCGCACCTGCACGGGGCGCATGCCACACTCCTCGGACTTCGCGGTCGGCCGGGAGGACAGGGCAGGATGGGGGCATGTCCAGTTCCCCCTCCGCTCCCCCTCCCTCTTCCGGCAAGCCGGCAGCGGTGCGCCTCATCGAGCTCGACGGGCTGCGTGGGCTGGCGGCCGTCGTCGTGCTCATCCACCACGCCCTGGAGACCGTGCCCGCACTGGCGGAGGTCGGGGCGCGGCCCGGCACCGTGCCCACCGGCACCTTCAACCGGATCCTCACCCAGAGCCCCCTCCACCTGCTGTGGGCGGGCCACGAGGCCGTCCTCATCTTCTTCGTCCTGTCCGGTGTGGCCCTGACCTACCCGGTGGCCCGCCGCCACGCCCAGGGGCGGCGCTTCGACTGGGTCGACTACGCCCCGCGGCGCTTCGTGCGCCTGTGGCTGCCGGCGGCGGCCTCCACGACCTTCGCGGTCATCGCGATGCTGCTCGTGCCGCGCTCGGAGGATCCGGCACTGGGGCGTTGGATGACCGACACTCACCCCCCGGGGCTCGGGGCGCGCCAGATGCTCATGGAGTACCTGCTCATCCCCAAGCACGCCTACCGCAACACGGTCCTGTGGTCGTTGCACGCCGAGGCGATCTTCTCCTTCGTGCTGCCCCTGATGATCCTCGGCGTGGCCCTGTGCGCCCGCTGGCGGGTCTCCTGGCTGCCGGTCGCGGCTGCCCTGGCGGTGCCGGTCATCACCGCCAGCCCCGGCTCGGGCAGCTACCTGCCGGTCTTCACCGTCGGCGCGGTCATGGGCTGGGCCTGGGGGCACAACCCCGCCCCGGTCCCCGAGAGCCCCCGGCCCTGGGCGACGGCGCAGGCCCTGGTGTGCCTGCTGCTCATCACCCTGGCCTGGTGGCCGGGGATGGAGAGCCACACGGCCCAGCGCCTGGCCAACGCGGTCACCCTGGCGGCGGCGGCCTACCTGGTCCACCTCGTGGTGCGGGCCGGAGCGCTGCGCGCCCTGCTGCGCTCACGCACCGTGCAGTACCTGGGGCTCATGTCCTTCTCCCTGTACCTGGTGCACGAACCGGTCGTGGTCTCACTGCGGCTGCTGACGCACTCGATGTCGCCGTGGTGGGTGCTCATCCTGGCACCGCTGGCCTCAGCGCCACTGACCTGGCTGTTCCAGCGCTACATCGAAGCCCCCAGCCACCGGCTGGCCCGCCGCACCGGGGCCCTGGCCTCGACGCGCTTCGCCCAGTGGTCCCAGCGCCGTCGCCCCGACCGACCGGCCGACCGCAGCAGCGGGGTCTAGAGCCATGGCGGCCAAGCGTACCCGCATGAGTGCCAGCGAGCGGCGCGAGCAGCTCATCGCCGTGGCCCGCGGGCTGTTCGCCGAGCGCGGCTTCGACGCCACGAGCGTGGAGGAGGTGGCGGCCCGCGCCCAGGTGTCCAAGCCGGTGGTCTACGAGCACTTCGGTGGCAAGGAGGGCCTGTACGCCGTCGTCGTCGACCGCGAGATCACCACGATCTCGGCCGCGATCTCCTCGGCGATCGCAGACCCCGCCGCGGACGCCGCAGCGACCCCACAGGCCAACCGGCGCGAACCAGGAGGAACCGACGCCTCCGGCTCAGCCTCACGGGTCGCCGAGCGGGCCGCCCTGGCCCTGCTGACCTACATCGAGGACTCCCCCGACGGTTTCCGCATCCTCTCGGCCGGCTCGGACCGCGCAGCCGGCACCTACTCCACACTGCTGGCCGACGTCGCCATCGAGGTCTCCGGGATCCTCGCCTCGCAGTTCGCCGCCCACGACCTCGACCCGCGCACGGCCCCGCTGTACGCCCAGATGCTGGTGGGTATCGTGGCCATGCCGGCTCAGTGGTGGTTGGAGAATCGCTCGATGAGCAAGGAGGAGGTGGCCGCCCACATGGTCAACCTCGCCTGGAACGGCCTGCGCGGCATGAAGGCCAGACCCACCCTTCACTCCGGCCCCGCAGGCGACTCAAGCGGCTCCGAGAGCGCCTCGGAGCCGGGGACCGACTCGCGCACCGAGGGCTCCAACGGGCCCTGAGCGCCGCCCCTAAATCACTCACACCCGCGTCGTCGTGGTCTTGCTCCGCCTGGCGCAGGTCCGTCGCATTGGTCACTACCCAACCGCTCGATCGCCCTGCGAGCGCCTGCAATCCTCGGGCCTCAACGACCCAACGAGTTCTGAGAAGTGCCCGGGAAGGAGGTGATTCACTTCCCGCGCCCGGCTCTCGCCCCATACCGCACGCTATTCTGTTGCTCCCGCAATCACCGAAACGGAACCCATGGACCCGGAAACCCTCATCATCGCGCTGCGCAAGAACGCAGTCCTGGTGGTCATGCACGTTGTGCTGGGCACCATCATCGGCACTGTCTTCGGCCTGTTGACGCCGGCGCAGTACACCTCCACTGCCAACGCGAACCTGTACGTGGAGAACGGTGAGGCCAACCTCCCCAGCACCTTCAACTACCTGACCTCCGTCATGCCGACGCTGGTGGAGATCGGGACCTCGGAGAGCACCTTCGCGGAGGTCTCCAAGAACACGGGGATCAGCCAGGACGAGCTGCGCAGGTCCGTGTCGGTAACCAGCAAGACCGGCACCACGCTGGTGGAGATCCGGTGCACCAGCACGGATCCCGAGCGCGCCCACAAGATTGCCGAGGCCGAGCTGACCGCCCTGGACTCGGTGGCCCGCGACCTGTCCAGCTCCGGGCAGGCGGGGAACACCACTGCGACCCTCAAGGTAGTGGACTCCCCCACGACCCCCTCCTCCCCCTCGAGCCTGTCGGCCGTGTCCACCGCGCTGATCGGGACCGCCATCGGGCTCGCCGCCGGCGCCATCATGGCGATCCTGCTGTACTTCCTGAGTCAGAAGAACCCGCAGGACAAGGTCGAGGACCCGCTGCTCATCATCGGGCGTCGTCGCTCTCGGGAAGACGCCTGACCGGCCGTGGCCCAGACATGGTCGCAGGCCCTCTCCCACCGGGGCTCGCGGACGCCGTCGGACACGGATCCCGGGGCGGGCCGGAAACCGGGGGCGACATGGCGCCGACTGGAGATGGCGATCGCCGTCGTCCTGCTGGTCTGCGTGGGTGTGCGCCGCGAGCTGGCGGCCGCCCTGAGCGTCGGGGACTGTGTCGCACTCGCCTCGGTCCCCATCACCTGGACGGCCGTACGCAAAGCGCACCGGTTCTCGCTGCTGCTCGTGCTGTCCATCCTGGCGGCGGGCACGGCCTACATCATGTCCCTGCTGGCCGAGAGCAGCTTCGCCGTCGAGGCCTGGGCCCGCCGCGTCACCACCTTGAGCCTGCTGGCCGTGCCCTGCGCGGTGGCCGTCTTCGTGTGGGGGGCGCGCCGGCTGGGAACCAGGCACGCGGCCCTGGCGGTCGGCTTCGGCATGTTCCTGGACTCACTGCCCCTGTTGCAGACCAGCACCAACCCGTGGAAGTTCGGGGTCGGTGCGGCGGTGACGATCATGGTCCTCAGCCTCGTGGCCGACCGGCGCCGGCTCGTGCAGATCGCCGCCCTGCTGGTGCTCAGCGCCGTCTTCCTCGTCTCCGACTCGCGCTCCACCCTGTCCTTCCTGGCCATCATCCTGGGCACGGTCATCTGGCAGGCCCTCGCGTCCTGGGCCCGGTGGCACGTGCCCACTCCTCGGCGCCTGGCGGTCTCCCAGATCCTCGTTCTGGCGGTCGTAGGGATCGTGGCGATGGTCGGGGTCGTCATGGCCTCAGAGTCCGGGACCCTGGGCGAGGACGCCCAGAACCGGACCATCGCCCAGTCCTCGAGCTCGGCGGGGCTGCTCCTGTCCGCCCGCCCCGAGCTGGGGGCCTCCTGGGCCCTGTTCCAGAACCGGCCCTGGGGGTACGGCGCCGGCGTCAAGCCCCGCTTCGAGGACCTGTGGGTGGCCAAGCGCGGCATGGCCGCCCTGGGCTATGACCCGGAGAACGGGTATGTGGAGAACTTCATGTTCGGAGGCCGCATCGAGCTGCACTCGGGCCTCATGGACATGTGGGCGGCGGCCTCGATCCCGGGCGGCCTGCTGCTGCTGCTCATCGCCGGGATGGCGCTGGCGGCGATGATGCGTGACCTGGGGCGACTCAAGGCCACCCCCTGGCTGTTCTTCGCGGCCCTGACCGTGGTGCAGAACGTGTTCGTGGGGCCCTGGACGGTGCTGCCCGCCTATCTGCCGATCGTGCTGGGGGCCGCCGTCCTGCAACCTCCCCTGCGCGAGGCCGCCCAGCTAGGTGCCGACGACGAGCCGGGTGGTGAGCCCGTCGGTGCCGCTCCGGCGGCCCTCACGGCTGAGTCCTTACCCGAAGACCCAACCACCACAGATCAAACCGACCTTTAGTCGAACTCCACGAAATCGGGATCGTAGAACACCTTGGGGCTGATTCACAGAGTCAGCCGATGCCAGCATCTTCGCAGGTCACAGCACCTTCAACGGAAACCGTGAATAAGCCTCCAGGTACCGCCCCCTCAGAACCGCAGCCGATCCCTCCGGCTCCACGCGCCCCCCGCAAGGGCGGTGGTGCCGCCTGCCCCCGCCGCCGAGCCGGGCATTTTTCGCGTAGCCCCACGGAATTTCTGTTGGGGCACGCGAAAAATGCCCGGCTCGGCACAAAGGTGGAAGGAGAGAAGAGACTGGGGTGCTCGACAGCCGCTCAGTGGTCGTACTCGCGGTGGACGCCGCCTCCGACGCTGGCCGCCAGGATGCCGCGGCCGCGGGCCAGCAGCCGGGCCCCCTTGGCTGCGTGCCTGGGGCTGCCGATGAGGGTTCCGCCGGCGGTTCGCAGGCCGCCGACGACGATGCGCGCCAGGCCACCGGCGGCGGCCCGGGCCCGGATGGCCGGCTGAGCTCCGCCGCCAGCCAGGGCCAGCTCCACGCGCACCGAGGTGGCGGCGTGGGAGCGCTGGCGTCTGAGGATCCAGGGGCGGGTGAGGCGCGAGGCCGGCACGTGGTCGCGCACGCGCGCCTCGTCGCACCAGCGGATGACGCCGCCGGCGGCGCTCAGCCGGCGGGTGAAGAGCGTGTCCTCTCCCCCGGTGGCGCCAAAGGCCTCGTCGAATCGCAGCCCGGCCCGGCGCACGAATCCCAGGTCCAGCAGCAGGCAGTTGGAGGCCGCCACCGGGCGGACCGTGCCGGTGGGCCAGGTCCTGCGCACGAAGAACTCACCCTGACGCACCCACGCCTCCGGCTCGACGTCGTAGACGGGGATGACGGGCCCGGCCACCGCCTGGCAGCCGGTGGAGGCCCACAGCCCCACGAGGGCGGCGAGCCAGCCGGGCTCGGGCTCCTCGTCGTCGTCGATGAAGACGAGCAGGTCGCGCCCGCCGGTCTCATCCAGGGCGCGGTTGCGCACCGCCGCCACACCGGGCCGCTCCTCGACGACATAGCGCAGGCCCACGGCCCCGGGCCCCTCCGGCGCCTCCGCGGAGGAACGCACCGGCATCCCGGCGTCGGCCGCTGCGGCGAGGGCGGTCTCGCGCCCGGTGCGCTGGGCGTCGTTGTCGATAACGAGGACCTCGACGTCGCTCACGCCTCTATCGGCTCCCCCGTCCGCATCCGCCGCGCCCACCGCATCGCCCTCGGGTTCGCGGGCCTCGGGGCTCAGGCCGCCGACCAGTTCCCGGGTCTGCTCCAGGACCCCGCTGACGGCCCGTTTGAGGTCCTGCGGGCGGCGGAAGGTGGGGATGGCAATCGTCAGCCGGTTCATGCGTTCCTCCTGCCGGCCGGCGCCGTGCTTCGCCTACGGCGGGGGCGGCCGTACTCGCGCACGTGGACGCCCAGTGCGCCCACGACCATGCCCAGTCCGCCGCGTGAGGAGACCTCGTAGCGGGCCTGGGCGGGCACGTCGCCACGGATGCGGGCCAGGCCGGCGCGCGCCCCGTCGACACCGGCCTTGGCCAGTCCCTTGGCGCCGTAGCCCAGGCGCAGCCTGAAGCGCGCGAGCCGGCCGGAGGCACCGCCGTCGGCAGGACCGGCCGTGTCGATGCGTACCCGGGCCCAGGACGAGCCCGAGCGCAGGGAGCGCTCCAGCACCCAGGTGCGCCGGGCGCGGGCCGCGGGCACGCGCTTGGTGACCACCGCCCCGGCCGCGAAGCGGATGACGCCGCCGGCGCGGGTGAGCTGGCGGGTGAACAGGGAGTCCTCGCCGCCGGTGAGCCCGTAGCGCGGGTCGAAGCGCAGCCCCAGGCCCTCGACGACGGCCAGGTCCAGGAGCAGGTTGCCGGTGTCGGCGCTGCGGACCTGGGCGCCGTCGGCGGCCTCCCAGGAGTCAAAGGCGCCCGAGGCGACGACCCACGCCGAGGGGTCAACCTCGAAGGTCGGCGGCGTGGGGCCGGTGACGGCGGCGCAGCCCTGGGCGCGCCAGGTGCTCACGAGGGCCTTGAGCCAGCCCGGTGAGGGGATCTCGTCGTCGTCGATGAAGATGAGGGCGTCGGAGCCGTGGGCCTGGCTCAGGGCCCGGTTGCGGCCGGCCACGATGCCCGGCTCGAGCTCGTGGACGTAGACCAGCCGCGACGTCGCCGCCGCGTCCGAGTCAGCCGACCCGGACAGCTCGGCCTGCCCGGACGACCCGGACGACTCCGCCGCCTCCGGCGGCTCACCCACCAGCGCCGCCCGGGCGGCCTCGACGACGGCCCGAGCCCCGGCCTGCGGGTCGTTGTCCACAATGAGCACGCTCGCCGTCGTCTGCGCGTCGGAGATGTCGTCGGCCTGCGCCAGCAGCTCGGGGATCACCTGCGCGAGGTAGTCGTTACGACGATAGGTGAGCATCGCGATGGTCAGGTGCACGTCAAGCCCCGTCCTTCCTCCCGCCTGCCGGCGGATCGCGGCGTGATATCAGGGTCTAACGGTACTATCACGAAGCGGGTGCGCCCCACGGCGGGAGCACCCGAGCCACGACGTCGCCCCGCACCCGGAAGGCTCCTGCTCCGATGACCGCCACCCCCGACCCCGCCCAGGGCGCCGACTCCCCCGAGGCCGCCGATCCGACCGGACCCGCCACCGGCGCCCCTGCCAAGGCCACCGAGATCACTGAGGCCTCCGAGGCTCTCTCCGGCGGCGACCTGCTCTCGCGCACGGCGGTCATCGTCGTCAGCTACGACTCGGCGGCGCTGCTGGAGCGCACGCTGGCGCGCGTGGCCGAGGACTCCCCCGAGGCCCGCATCATCGTCGTCGACAACTACTCCACACCCGCCGCCCGCGAGGAGCTGGTGGCGCTGGCCTCCTCACGGGGCTGGGAGGCGGTCCTGCCGGAGACGAACACCGGCTTCGGCGGCGGCATGAACCTGGGGGTGGCCCGGGCCCGCGAACTCGGCGCCGACCTGCTGATCCTGCTCAACCCCGACGCCGTCATCGCCCGGGCCGACCTCATCCGCCTGGCGGCCAGGGCACACGCGGACCGGCTCGCCCTGGTGGCGCCGGTACTCAAGGACTCCAGTGGCCGCATCGTCTCCGACGGGATCGTCGTGTGCCTGGCCGACGGCTCGATGCGCTCGCGCCGCTCACCGCGCCCGATTCCTCCCGGCGGCACCCAGCCGTGGCTCTCGGGGGCCTGCCTGGCGCTGTCCACCGACCTGTTCGAGGCCGCCGGCGGCCTGGACGCGCGCTACTTCCTGTACTGGGAGGACGTGGACTTCTCGGCCCGGGTGCTGGCGGCCGGGGGCAGCCTGGCCCTGGTGCGCGACGCCGTCGCCGTCCACGATGAGGGCGGCACCCACTCCGAGAGCGACCAGTCCGACCGCGCCAAGTCGGACATCTACTACTACTACAACGTGCGCAACCGGCTGCTGTACGCGGGGCTGCACCTGGACCGGGCCACGCAGCGCCGCTGGGTGGCCACGGCGGGCCGGGCCGCCCGCGAGATCGTCCTGCGCGGTGGCCGGCGCCAGCTCCTGAGCACTCGCCGCCCGCTCATCACAGCGGCGCAGGCCACCCGCGACGGGATGAGGCTCCTGCGTGCCGCCCGCCGCGGCGAGCTGCCCGACGTCGACGTCCCCCTCATCCGCGACTGACTCAGCCGGAGCCGGGGCGCCCCGCCGCCGGCGCGGTGTCGACAGCGGGACGCCTCGGGTTGTCCGCCCGCTTCACAGGTAGTGGGCGCGCAGCTCCTCAGGGCTCGTCGGGGACAGGTCGGCGAGCGTCACGTCGAAGACGGTGCGCGCACCGGTCTCGCCGCGGGCGGCCAGCCTGGCCACCGCTCGCGCCGTGGCGACCAGGACCGAGCCGGTGAACTCCGGGTTGGAGTCGAGCTGGAGCTCGAAGCTCACGGTCTCGGCCACACCCTCGGAGGTGTGCCCGCGGCGGATGACGGAGCCACCGTGCGGGATCCCGGCGTGCTCGGCGGCCAGCTCCTCGGCGGTGATGAAGGTGACGGTGGTGTCGTAGTCGGCGAAGTAGTTGGGCATCTCCACGATCTCCCGCTCGATGCGGGCCAGGTCGGCGCCCTCCTCGGCCACCACGTAGCAGTCGCGCGTGTGCATGGAGCGGGTGGTCAGCTCGACGTCGTCACCGGCCTTGACCGCGGCGACGGTGGCCTCCACCGGGCGGGTGTACTGCTTGGCGTCCACGACGCCGTCGATGCGGCGCAGGGCGTCGGAGTGCCCCTGGGAGACGCCGGGCCCCCAGAACGTGGTGGTGGCGCCGTCGGGCAGGACGGCCTCGCCCAGGACCCGCAGCATGGAGAACAGGCCCGGGTCCCAGCCGGCGGAGATGAGGGCGACGTGGCCGGAGGCCTTGGCGGCGGCGTCGACGGCGGCGAAGTGCTCGGGGATGCGGGCGTGGGTGTCGAAGGAGTCGACCGTGTTGAACACGGCGGCGGCGGCGGGGGTCTGCTCGATCAGGTCGGTGGCCGAGCCTCCGCAGTTCAGGCAGACATCGACCTTGTCGGCCCAGGCGGCCATGTCGTCGACGTGGGCGACGGGAGCCCCCTGGGTGGTGACGCTGTCCGGGTCGCGTCGGGTGAAGACGACGGCGACCTCCATGTCCGCGTTCTTGGTGATGGCCTGCTCGACGCCGCGGCCGAGGTTGCCGTATCCGTTGATCGCTACCCTGATCATGGTTCCTCCTGGTGGGTTCTCACTACAGGACGATCCTAGGGACGCACCATGTTGCCTGCGTGTGACATGTCGGGGAGTGACCGCCTGGGCGACGGGGCTACACGTGCCTGCCGGGGTCCATGCGTTGGTGGAGCACACGGATCACATCAACACCACCATCACTCATGACGTAGAAGACGACATGACTTCCGACGGCGCGGCTCCGGTAGCCGGGACGTACCTCATCTCTGGGATGCCCGCGACGGGGATCGTTTGCGAGGCGCTCCAGACATGTCTGAAGATCACGCAGATAGACCTCGGCCTGCTGCAGTCCCCAGCGCTCTTCGCTGTAGTCCCAGATACGTGACAGATCGCGGCGCGCAGCCGGGGTCAGACGGTAGGTGCTCACGACGTCCTTGCCGCCTTGGCCGCGATGAAGGCGTCGAAGTCGAAAGGCTCCGCCTGTCCACTCGCCTCACCGGATGCGAGTGCCTCACGCAGCGCCGACATCTCTGTCTCCCGGTCCTCCAGAAGGCGCAGGCCGGCGCGGATGACCTCGCTCGCGGACCGGTACCGTCCGGACCCGACTTGGCTCGCGATGAATCCGGCGAAGTGGTCATCGAGGCTGACGGAGGTGTTCACTGACATGCCCACACCCTACCAATTATTGGTATCAAACGAGCGGTATCGGGCCCGGCTAACAACCGCGCGCAGCGAAACGGGGCGGGCCGGGAAGAAACGTGTCTTCCCGGCCCGCCCCGCAGGCGCGCTGCGCTCGACGGCGTCAGTGCTGCTTGATGGTGATCTTGTCGACCGCCAGGGTAATGGTCTGCGGTCCGGCCGAGCTGGACATGTAGGTGGTCAGCCCCACGGCTCCGGCCTCGTTGAGGGTCTTGTCGTTGTCGACGGCCTCGATCCCCCACTCGGCGGGCTCGGTGTCTCCTGCCCAGAGCTTGGTCTGGATGGTGGTCGACTCCGCGCCGTCAACCACCATGCGCAGGTGGAGCGGCTGACCGGCCGTGTAGGGCTGCTTCATCACGTAGGAGCCCAGGGAGGTCTCCTTGCCCTTGACCACGCGCGAGACCGTGACCACCGGGTTGCCGGCGCTGCCGATGCGAACCGTGGCCTGGTACTGACCGGCCTTGGTCGTGCGGGCTGCGTAGGAGATGAAGGCACCGTTACCGGCGGGCACCGCGTCCAGGGAGAAGTCCACGACGGCGTCGGTGGAGGTCGACTTGATCGGGTCGGAGATGATGGAGGCCGAGGAGCGCGGACCGGCCATGGCGATCCGGCCGCTGGTGCCGTCGACGGAGAAGGCCGCGGCGTTCCAGGTGGTCTTCCACTCACCGCCGGCCTGGGCCTTGCCCCAGCCGCCGTTGACGCTGCGCTCGAAGGAGTCATCCAGCAGAGCCTTGCCCTCGGGCTGCTTGCCCTTGTCCTTGCCGGCGTTGTCCTTGCCGTTGTCCTTACCCTTGCCATCGCCCTTGTCCGGCTCGACCTGCTTGCCGGTGGCCGCGGTGTAGTGCTCGGCGATCTGCCGCGGCGACAGTGGTGTGCTGTAGACGGCGGCCTCGTCGATGTCGGCCTGGATGTTGGTGTTGGAGGGCTGGCCGTTGACACCGCTGAGGGCGTCTCCACCGATGCGCCAGTAACCGGAGTAGCTCTGCCCCGCTGTCATGGCAGCGTCGAAGGCGGCGAGGTTGCCGTCCACGTAGAGCATGGCGCCGGCGGTCGGGCTCATGGAGGCCACGATGTGGTGCCACTGCCCGTCGTTGTAGCTCTTAGGAGTGGTGATGGTGGTCAGCTTGCCCGGGTAGAGCATGAAGCTGAGCGTGCCGTCATTGCGCATGTACACCATGCGGTCACGGTTCCACGACTGGTTGGCCGCGGAGGAGCCGTAGCCCATAATCTCCCCGCCCGAGGTCGAGGTCGTGCGGACCCACGCCTCCATGGAGAAGGCGGTGGGCGCCTGGGAGGCGACGCGTGTCGCGGCGTGCGACTTGTTCGTGGCGTCCGAGGTCAGGCCGAGTGAGGCCCCCGATCCCAGGACGGACTCGGCTCCGCGCGTGTAGGCCTTGCCGCGAATCGTCAGGTTGCGCTGGGCCACGAAGTCCTCGGCCTTGTCGCCGCTGGTCTCGTCGAAGGACCAGTAGTGGGCGGCGCCGTCGGCCAGGACGCGGGCGCCATACTTGCTCAGGCCCTGGCCCTCAGCGGCTTTGACCGTCACCCAGTCCGAGACCGTGGAGGCCCCCCACTGGTCGGTCACCTGGACCCGGTAGTGGTGTGTGCTTCCGGGCTCGACGACGTCGGTGGCGCTGAGATCGGGGCGCTCCCAGAAGCCGGCGGTCGCCGTCTGGCTGGTGACCGGCTGGCCGTCCATGGAGTCGCGGTAGACGTTGTAGGTCAGGGTCTTGTCGTCCCGGTCCCAGTTGGCCTTGAAGGACAGGGAGACGACGCCTGCGCGCGGTGAGGTGCCGGAGACCTTGAAGGCACCACCCTTGTCCATGGGCCCCTGCTTGTTCGGGGCGATGTCACGGCGGGCGAAGCGCACCAGTCCTTGCTGGGCTGTTCCGTTGACGGCCAGGAACTCACCGCCGTAGACGACGTACTTGTCGTTGCCCTCGACGGTCCAGGTCGCCTGGGTGGCGCCGGAGATCTTGCCCGGCGTGAAGTCGGGGTAGAAGTTGAGGTTCGTGGTGGCGTTCTGGCCGGCGTAGTTCTTGTAGCCCCAGGCGTGGTTCTCCTCCACCGTTCCAGTGGCGGCGTTCGTGTAGGCCACTGCGTTGTGGTAGTGGTATGAGACGTCCGGGAAGCCGCCGATGTTGGAGCAGTCGTGGGAGTGGCTGGCGGCGTAGATGACGTCGCCGGCGGGGAGGACGTCGTAGGAGTCGCCGTGGCAGTCGGCCATGTAGTCGATGTCCCCGGTGACCCAGTTCAGGCGCATGACGCCTTCGAAGGTGCCGAGCCGGGAGTAGCTCGCCGCGTACAGGCCCTGCTCGTCAGCCTTGACGCTCATGACGGAGGCCTCAGCGCCGGCGCCGTGAACCACGCTGGAGGCGTTGTTCTTGCGCAGGGTGCCGTCCTTCTCGAAGATGGCGATCCCGTGACCGGGCTTGTCACTGCCCCCGACGGACTCGAAGGCCCCACCGATGGCCACGGCCGAGCCGTCAACGGCCTCGACGATGCTGCGCACGTAGTAGTTGTCGATCTTCGGCGCGAAGCTCGTCAGCTGCTGGTTGCTCAGGTTGAGCGCGGCGACGCGCTGGCGGGCCGAGGAGTTGATCTGGGTGAAGGCTCCGCCGATGTACAGGGTCTGCCCGTTAGGCGAGACGCTCAGGGCCTTGACGCTGCCGTTGGCCGAGGCGCCCAGCGGAGCGCGCTGGCCATCGGATGCCCTGACCGCTCCGACACGCCAGGCGGTCTGGTTGTTCAGCGTCGTGAACTCCCCGCCCAGGTAGAGGGTCTGGCCGTCGGCGGAGGCGGCAATGGTGTTGATGGTGCCATTGGTGGTGGGCGCCCAGTCGAGGACCTCACCGGTGTTGATGTTGTAGGCCATCGCGTTGCCGCGTGGCGACTCATTCTGGCCGGCAGGCGATCCTGCCGGTCTGACCGCGGAGAACTTCCCGACGGCGTAGACGATGTCCCCGACCACGACCTGGTCCCAGACAATGCCATTGATCTGGGCGGTGGGCAGGGCATCGGCGGAGACGGTGTTGGGAGTACCGGCAGCGCCGGCGGGGGTGGGCGCAGGGTCCGCGGCGGCAGGGGAGGCCGGAGCGAGCGTGACGGCACCGATGGAAACGAGAGCCGCGGCCAGCAGGCCGCTCAGGAATCGGCGGGGGAGCTTCACAGGTATTCCATTCAGAACATACTCAGATCACGGACACGCAACCTTACGAATGGCTGGTATTCCGCGCCCGACACGGGTCGACGGGCGGGCTCATCGTACACCGTCAACAACCTGCCCGCCCCCGTTTTGGTGCACACCACAGAGCAGGACAATTCCGCCACACACCGACCCTTCGTTCAAATCCCGCCATACTCCCGTCGTTTCAAGGATTCCGCAGCACCCATAAGTCTCCACGATTGGAACCATCTTCTGTATAGACACAACTCAGGTTGTTTTCAGCGCCGATTCACCTCATGTCACGACGAAGCAACGGTCAAGGCCTCCAACGGGGCCCCAAGCGGATCGTCCAGCACGCCAAGGCGCCGTCCGACGCTCACTTTCATGAGCAACGGACGGCGCCTTGATACAGACACACAGAAGGGTGGTCAGCACCCTCGGAGGACTCGTCCTGGGTCAGCCTGCGGACCCCCGGAAGGTGGCGGCTCCGTGGTCCGCACCCAGATCAACAACGACCTTGATATTTCCTCGCCCCTCCGCCGGGATGACGAAGGCTCGATTCACGGTCACCGTCTCACCGGCTGCGAGCTTGGCCGGCACCGCATCCGAGGCCGAGACGATCTCGGAGGCGGGGGTACCCGCACCCTCGCCGTAGTTGACGGTGGTGGACAGCACGCTGGCCAGCGGCAGCTCCTGACTGGACCTGTTCGTCACCGTCACTGGGATCAGGACACCAGCACCTCCCACCTCGCCGGGACCGCTGGCGAAGTCCTTCGCCTGCATCTTCCCCAAGGAGATCACCAGATCCCCATCAACACGGACGGACTTGTCCAGGCCCACCTCGGGGTACTCATCCTTCGACAGATCCCCGGTCTCAACGGCCTTGGGGTCGATCGAGGAGGCATCCGGGGTGGAGACGTCACCCGAGGGGGATGCGGGCGCCGCCGTCGGTTTCGCGGTCTGGACCGTCGGTGTGGCGACGTTCGAGGGGGCGGCCTGAGCAGAGGCCGAGCCACTGGCAGAGGCCGGGGCGGAGGGACTGGCAGTGCTCTGGGACTTTCCGCCTCCACAGGCGGCCAGTCCCAGACCCAGTACCAGGACGGCGGGGAGGATCAGCATTCGAGTTCGTGACACGTGCCGAAGCGTACGGCCTCCGCGACGCCCTGCACCGTCCTCAGCGATCACTGAGTTCGGGAACACACCGCCACCGGACATAGAACCGGCGGATTCAGGGGATATGCCGCGAAGGTCCGCAGACCCGACGGCTCTCATGGCCGTCATCATCACTCATCATCCTGATCGTCCCAGTTGTCCCAGCCGCCCTGGTTGTCCCAGCCGCCCTGGTTGTCCCAGCCATCCTGGTCGTCCCAGTCGTCATGCTTCTTCTTGTTCTTCTTCTTGTTCTTCTTGTCCTTGTTCTTCTTGTCCTTCTTGTCCTTGTTCTTCTTATCCTTGCCGTTGTTGTCGTTGCCGTTGTTGTCGTTGCCCCCTTGACCGTTGGCATCGCCTCCGCTCGCGGAGAAGCGCACGAGCCCCTGCTGGTGGATACCGTTGACCGCGACGAACTCACCGCCGTAGACGATGTACTGGTCGTTGCCCTCAACGGTCCAGACGGCCTGGTTCAGTCCGCTGTAGCTACCATTGGCAAAACCGGGCAGGAAGCCGTTGTACTGAGTGGGCGCAGGCTGCCCCTCGAAGTCGGTGTAGCCCCAGACCTTGTTGCGCTGCACGGTTCCGGTGGCCGTGCTGGAGAAGCCGACGGCGTGGTGATACTTGCCGTTCTCCTCCCCGTCAGCGAAGCCGCCGATGTTGCTGCAGTCGTGGGTGTGGCTGGCGATGTAGATGACGTCATTGGTGGGCAGCACGTCATAGGTGTCGCCGTGGCAGTCGGCCATGAGGTCGATGTCCCCGGTGGTCCAGCTGGCCCGGAACATCCCCTCAAAGGCGCCTTCCTGAGAGTAGGCAACGGCGTAGAGCCCCCGGGAGTCGGACTTCACACTCATGATCCCGGAGTCCCTCCCTGCGTTGCGGACAACGCCGGCGATATTGGTGTGACGCAGGGACCCGTCCTTCTCCAGAACAGCGAGACCGTACGCATCGGAGGACCCTCCCACCGAGGTGAAGGAACCGCCGATCGCCACAGCGGAGTTGTCAGCCGCCACCGTGATGGAGCGCACCATGTAGTTATCAACCTGGGGGGCGAAGCCGGTCACCCGATGCGTCTTCAGATCCACAGCGCCGGCGCGCAGACGCGACGAGGAGTTGAGCTGGGTGAAGGAGCCCGCGAGGTACAGGGTCGAGCCGTCGGGGGAGAGCTCCAGGTCCATGACCGCCCCGTTGGCCGACGCCCCCAGCGGTTTGCGCTTGCCAGTGGCGTCCACCGCCGCCACCCGATAGACCGTCTCATCATTGACGGAGGTGAAGTTGCCACCGAGGTAGATGGTGGAGCCGTCAGCCGAGGCCGTGACCGAGCTGATTTTGCCGTTGACCTTGGGCGCCCAGTCAAGCAGCGCGCCGGTCGTGATGTCGAAGGCCATGGCGTTGTAGCGAGGGGACTCGTTCTCGCCGTCGGCCGCACCGAAGGGGCGGGCATTGTTGAACTCTCCGACGACGTAGACGACATTGCCCACGACCGCCTGATCCCAGACGATGCCGTCGATCTGGGGGGTGGGCAGAACCTGCGGGGAGGCGAGAGTGACCTGCCCCTGGGCAGCAGCAGCCGGGGGCGTGACAACAGTTGGGGCGACGAGCGCACCAAGGGCAAGGGGGAGAGCGGTCAGAACCGCCCCCACACTGGAGACAGCGCGGAAAGGATGCACGAGTGCTCCGTTCTTAAGACGTGAGGGAACGTGGGTAAGTGGCGCGGTATGACGGGAGGGCCCTGCCTCAGCAAGACCGGCGCCGGTCACGAGAGTATTACAGCGATAACGCTTTGATAACGACTCCAGGGGCCTTTGTTCCAGCTCCTGTTGTGCAATCAATCACTTCTCATGCGAGAAGGCGCACCCTACCCACTTTTCTCACAGATAGACTCTCATTAACTGCCGCGGGGTTCCACACCCGATTCTTGGCTGGAATACTCAGCCTCTGCCCAGGTGGTGTGGACCAGTCGGACACGGTCCCCCCACCATAGTTCCGGCACGTCACCAGGGCAGTGCCCCTCCCCCGTACTCCAAGGTGTCGGAGGTGTTGACGTGACGACTCGTTCGGTGTGTATCGGCGGCACCTGCCTCTAGACTGCTGACCGGGTGTACCAGGCGGCGTGGCACCACGAGTCCGCAGGCGCTCCGCAGGAACCTGCGACCTCAAGGGCGTGAGCCCAGCCCCTCGTCTCATCACCATCATCATCACCGTCATCACCGTCTCCCCATCACCCTCGTCGATGATCCTCCGCCCTTGCCGTGACCGGCAGTCGCATCGAGGGGGATCATTGGTTCCCATCCCTGAGCGGCTCCGCCGCCCTTCGAAAGGACTCCGTTGACTGCTGTGAACCCGGACAGGCTCCGTATCGCCATGATTGGGACGCGAGGCGTCCCTGCCCGCTACGGAGGTTTCGAGACCGCCATCGAGGAGGTCGGCCGGCGACTGGCCGACCGCGGTCATCAGGTCCTCGTCTACTGCCGCAACCCTGAGCCGGACACCCCGCTTCCCAACACCTACCTGGGGATGCGGCTGGTCGAGCTGCCCTCGGTGAAGAACCGCAGCCTGGAGACCCTGTCCCACACGGCCCTGTCAGTGGCCCATCTGCTGCGCCGCACCCACCCGGACGTGGCCTTCGTCTTCAACGCCGCGAACTCTCCCTTCCTGCCGGCCCTGCGCGCCGCACGCATTCCGGTGGCCACGCATGTCGACGGCCTGGAGTGGCGCCGCGGCAAGTGGGGCCCCACCGGCAAGCGCTACTACCGCGCCGCTGAGGCCCTGGCCGTGCGCTACTCCGACGCGCTCATCGCCGACGCCCAGGGCATCGCCGACTACTACACCGAGGAGTTCAACGCCCCCACCGACCTTCTCGCCTACGGGGCGCCCCGCGTCTGCGCCGACACCTCGCGCCTGGCCGAGCTGGACCTGACGCCCAAGGGTTTCCACCTGGTGGTGGCCCGCTTCGAGGTGGAGAACCACGTCGACGTCATCGTGGAGGGCTACGTGCGCTCGGGGGCCGCTCTGCCGCTGGTCGTCGTCGGCTCGGCCCCCTACGCCGACGACTACACTGCCCGCATCGAGTCCCTGGCCGACGGCCGGGTCCGCCTGCTCGGCGGCCTGTGGGATCAGGATCTGCTCGATGCCCTCTACTCCGGCGCCCTGGTCTACTACCACGGCCACTCCGTGGGCGGAACGAACCCCTCTCTTCTGCGCGCCATCGGCGCCGGGGCCGCGGTGGATGCCTTCGACGTCTCCTTCAACCGCGAGGTCCTGGGCGAGGCCGGCCGCTACTGGACCACGCCCGACGAGGTGGCAGCCCTGGTCGTCTCCGCCGAGTCCGACGTCGAGGCCCAGGCCACGCATGGCGAGGAGTCCCGCAAGCGAGCGGCCCTCTACGACTGGGACGAGGTGGCCTCCGGCTACGAGGCCCTGGCCCGGCGCCTGGCGCTCGGGGGCCCTGTCCGTCGTCGCCCCTCCGGACGCCGCACCGGGAAGGTGAGCTGGTGAGCCGGGGCAGGGCGGGAAGCGCCCGCACCGGTGCCGCCCGGATTCTTGTGGCCCACCCCTCCCCCGACCTGTACGGCTCGGACTGGCAGCTGGTGGAGACCATTCACGGACTCATCGAGACCGGCCACGAGGTCCTCGTGGCCCTGCCCCAGGACGGCCCCCTGGTGGCGGTGCTGCGCGACGCCGGTGCCCGCGTGGCCGTCATGCCCTTCACGGTTCTGCGCAAGGCTCTGCTGAGTCCCACTGGCCTGGCGAGGCTGTCCGCCCAGGCCGCCCCGGAGGTCGCCCGCCTGCGGTCGGTCATCCGCGCCAGCCGCGCCGAGATGGTCCTCACCAACACGGTAACGATCCCCTGGTGGCCGGTGGCCGCGAGCGCGGCCGGCGTCCCGGTGCTGGCCCATGTGCACGAGGCCGAGGACACCCAGCGTCGGATCATCCGCGCCGGGCTCAACGCCCCGCTGCTGGCGGCGTCCCGGATTGTGGCGAACTCCGGGGCGGCCCGAGACGCGCTGCTGGACGCCCAGCCGCGACTGGCCTCGCGCACGGAGGTGGTCCACAACGGGGTCGCCGGACCGGACCGGCCCCTGGAGCCCCTGCGCTCCAGGCAGCCCGGGGACTCCTTCAGGATCGCCATGGTGGGGCGCTTGTCCCCGCGCAAGGGCGTGGACGTGGCTCTCGACGCCGTCGGGTTGCTGCGCCGCTCGGGGGTGGATGCCTCCCTGAGCGTGTGCGGCTCGGTCTTCCCCGGCTACGAGTGGTACGAGGCCGAGCTGCGTGAGCGCGCCGATCAGGAGGACCTGGAGGGGCACGTCGAGCTGTTGGGGTACGTGCACCCCACCTGGCCGGTGCTGGAGGCCGCCGACGCCGTCGTCGTGCCCTCCCGGGCCGAGCCCTTCGGGAACACGGCGGTCGAGGCGATGCACGCGGCCCGGCCGCTGGTGGCCTCCCAGGTCCAGGGCCTGGCCGAGGTCGTCACCGACTCGGTGACCGGCCTGCTCGTGCCCGCCGACGACGCGCAGGCCCTGGCCGACGCCCTGGGTTCCCTGGCGGCCGACCCGGCCCTGGCGGCCCGGCTCGCCCAGCAGGGTGAGCGCGAGGCTGCCGAGCGCTTCTCCGTGGCCGGGTACCGCGCCACGATGACCCGTATCGTCGACGAGCTCGTCAAGCGCTGAGGCCCCACCTCCGCGGTCTCCGCGGTTCTGCCGAGACCGACAAATTTCGCGTAGCCCTACGGTTTTTCTGTAGGGCTACGCGAAAAACGCCCGGCTCGGCGGGCCGTCAGCGCTGGGCGGGGCGCAGCGGGTCCTCGGCCAGCCCCAGGGAGAGGCTGAACTCGCCTTCGAGCGGCTGGTCGGGCCGCTCGAAGGGGACGACGCCGTCGCACAGGAAGACGGCCATCTCCACAAAGCTGGAGAAGGAGGCCCCGATGAGGTGCTGGGAGCTGGCCAGCAGGTAGAGGTCGACCAGGCCGGAGCGCACGCCCTTGACGGTGTTGTATCCGCCCTTGTCGGTCAGGAAGACGCAGCCGTCGAACTCCCCGGCCAGCTGCTTCTGAGCCTCGGGGGTGTCGCAGGACAGGAAGAAGGGCACGTCGGGGTGGTCGGCGCGGATCTGGCGCATCCGGTTGGCGAACCACTCCACCGGTGAGGACTCGATGGTCTTGGCGTGGGAGACCGCATGAGTGCGCACCTGGATGCCGACGTAGGGGCGTCCCCGCAGGTGGGCGTCGTAGAGGGAGCGGACCTCGTCGGCGATCTCGTCAACGGGGGTGAGCTCGCGCAGCCGCTCGGTCCAGGGCCGCGGCCCGGCGGGCCCGGCCCCCTCCCCGGCGCTCCCCCGCCAGGCGGGGTCCTCCCAGGTGACGGGCAGGCCGTGGGAGTGGATCTGCCACAGGTGGCGGCGACGCAGGTCGGCGGTGATCCGAACGCCCTTGGGCTGGCGGTACCGGGCCACGGGCAGGAGCACCCGGGAGGTCAGGCGCGATACGGGGCTGCCCCCTTCGAAGTGCCACAGCTCATCCATCCTGGGGCCGAAGTACTCATCGGTGCTCCACACGTAGTAGAGGTCGCGATCCTCGACTCGGGCGAGCTCCTGGGCGGACAGCAGCGCGCGCACGCGGTTGCCCAGTCCGTCCTTACGTCCCGTATAGACCAGTAGCGCCTTGCGGCCGGTTAGCAGAGCCATAAGATTCCTTAATAGACGTTTGAGGGAAAAGCGATTGGAGATCTCGCGAGGGGCTACTGGAGGTCGTTGCGCAGGTCGCGGTACCACTTGGGCAGGGCCAGGGCCACGTAGCCCGCGTAGCCCAGGAGCATGATGCCGTACACCCACAGGAAGACCGTGGGGGCGAAGCGGGTCATGAGCACGAAGCACATGAGCCCGTAGTCCGTGGGAGCCGACAGGACCGACTTGAGGACGCCGGGGCGGGACTCGTCCTTGGCCAGGGGTGTCCCACCGTGATAACGCAGCTGATACGTCAGAATGTAACTGAAGAAGTGAATATTTTGAACCGCCCCGAAAGCGAGCGGAATAAGCAGGACCGGGGCCGGTAATTCTGCAAAACGGAACAGTGAGATCGCGATGGCTCCGTGAATTGTCGAGAGCTTAATAACGTCTGCGACGTGGTCGAGCCACTCACCGGCTTTTGATCCGCCGTTGCGCAATCTCGCCAGCTGCCCGTCAGCGGCGTCGAGGGCGTAGCCGAACATGAGCAGCAGGGCGGTCGCCACGGCGGACACGACTGTAGGACGCCACAGGGCGATGAGGGCGATGCCGCTGTAGGTGCACAGTGCCGACAGGACCGTCACCTGGTCCGGGGTCGCGCCCAGCCGGTGGGCGATCGCGGCCAGGACCCGCCCCGCGGGGCGGTTGATGATGCGGGAGTAGAGGGGGGCACCGGCCTTGGACTTCTGAGCCCGGGACAGGGCTCTGATGTTCTCGGCGATGGTGGGGGAACCAGCAGGGGAGCTCATGAGGCCTCTCCTTGAGTGGGGTCCGGGGAACCGGACCGGGTGTTGGACAGATGAGGAACGGCGGGATCAGGGAGTCGGGGGACATCGGGCAGTGGTCGGGCGTCGGGCCACGGCGTCGGCTCCCGGGCTCCGCGAGCCGGCTCCGCACCGGCGGTCGACGAGGAGGGGATCACCGCTGCGCCAGCTCTCGACGACGCCTGGCCACGTCCCGGCGAACCCACCAGGCATACGGGAGGATCTGGCACAGGACCACCGAGATCACCGAGCCCAGGATAGGCCCAGCGGCGTCGAAGGGCCCAATGAGGACCCAGGAGATGGCGAGGTTCATCGGCACCAGGATGAGCACCGGGATGACCTGGAACTGCAGGCCGCGCGGGTCGGTCATGTACATGCCCAGCGGCTGCTTGCCAGCCTCGACGGCGACATAGGCGGCGAAGGCCCACACGAGCACGGTTGGGAGGACGATCTTGCCATGGGACATGACGCGGGCAGCCCAGGGGGTGATGGCGACGAGGGCCAGAGCCAGGAGGAAGCCGCCCCCACTGAAGGCGATGGCCGGTTTGAAGGGGCTCTCGATGCGCTTGTCGGCCCGGGCTCTGGCGAACATGGGCCACATGGCGACGCCGGCGGCCATGACGGTCTGGGTGAGCATGTTGAACAGGTTGTTGGCCAGGTTGTACTCGGCCAGGGCCTGGGACTGCCCCAGGTGGGACAGGAGGAGGCGGTCGGTCTGGAAGGCGATCGGGATGGCCAGGGACTGCAGCAGCTGGGGTCCCGCGGTGTTGACGATGCGCACGCCGCGCACGCTGCGCAGCCGCGGCACGTCTCTCAGGGCACCCTTGAACAGGGGGCGGGTGGCGCGCCAGGCGACGACGATGCAGATGACCGACACCAGGGCGTTGGCGATGTAGGAGTAGATGGACACGGCGTTGCCGCGCCCCAGGCCGGTGACAATGGCCAGCAGCAGGAAGCAGGACATGGCCGGGGAGACGACCCCCTGACTGATGACCTGGGTGGTTGAACGCCCCAGGCCGATGATGACCCGCTGCCCCACGGACAGCGGCAGGGCCGCGGCGTAGATGATAAGGCAGACGGTGGCGGTGAGCCCGCCACCCTCCATGAGCTTGTCCCCCAGCAGCCAGGGCCAGGCGCCCAGCAGCAGGACGACGACGCCGACGGTGCTGATGACCAGGGCGGAGCCGAGCAGCACACGGACGGCGGTGGTGATCGTGCGCCGTACGGTCGAGTCGTGAGCCGGGTCGCTCGAGCTCGCCACCGTGTTGAGGATGACCGCGCCGATGCCCAGGTCGGTGAAGGGCATGAGGGTGGGGAAGGTGGCCAGCAGGCCGTACTGGGCGAAGGCGTCGGCCCCGAAGTGCCTGATGATAAGACTGGTGTTGACCAGCCCGAAGATGCCGGACACCCCCATGACCACCACTTTGGCCACGGCTGTGGTTCCCACAGATGACCAGCTGGCGCCCGACGACGACCCCCGCTTGAGGGCCCCGCCGAGCCTCCGCAGCGGAGAACGACGAGAGCCCCGGGACGCGGCCGCCCCATCACTCACCTCAACCGCCGAGAGGGTTGCGGCACCTGAGCTATCCGCAGGTCGCCCGCGCTCAGCGGCACCCGCCGGGGCACCGCCGGACGCCGGTTGCGCCACGGCCGGCTCGGAAGCCGGCTGCGGCGCCGAAGAACTCGACTGGGTCACGTAGCACTCCTGATGTTGTAGGAAGGTCACAATCCGGCATCGGAAAGACGCCCGAAGACAGGCACGAGAGTAGACGCATCAGGACCGACGACCTGGTATCTTTTGTTTATCGTCTTGTGACATAGACGGCCCCCCACCCACCCCCCTTGGCACAACCCCAGCAAACCGGTCATGACCAGCCAGAACACGGCTCGCTGGAAGAACCCTGAAAGGTCCCTCACAGGTGCATTGACACCTCCATATCGTTGCTCACCTGTAACATACAGACGTCTCAGAAACCCTTCGACTCCTCACCTTGTCCCTGCGATCTTGGCCACTTCCCACAAATAACGTCCGCAAGAGTTAGTAGCATTCTAAAACGCTGCTGTTCACGACGTCCCGTCAGCACTAGCCGACCAGTTATTGCCCACCCACGATCATCCCTGCGGAGTCCACCTTGTCTAGTTCGACCCTGACACTGCCCCAGCGCGAGCAGCACCGGCGTCCCTCGACAGCAGCAGCCGATGCCATCTCCCCCACCGCTCCGCGCAGTCCTTGGGCACGCACGCGCCACGACCTCGTCATCTGGCTCGTCCTGTCCGATCTCTTCGCCGTCGCCGTCCCCTTCTGGCTCGCCCTCCTGGGTGGCCACCTGCCACTGGTCTGGTCCGCGACCACCGTGGGCGTCACGATGGTGCTCGTCGCCTGGTTCCTGGGTGCTCTGGGCATCGACGCCGTCGAGCAGGCCGGCCCCGGTACGGGCCGCTTCGTCGCCGCGGCCGCCGTGAGCGTCCCGGTGGCCCTGCTGCTGGCCGACCTGTCCGGAGTTGCCCGGACCACCCTGCTGGTCACTCTGGCGGTCCAGCTCCTCCTGGCCATCACCGGACGCTCCATCGAGGCCGGGTGGCTGCGCCGCCGCCGCCTCGAGGGGCACGCCCTGCGTCGCACCCTCATCGTCATGGGCTCGGGCTCCCAGCCCATGCTCACCCAGCTGCGCCGCCACCCCATGGACGGCTTCCTCATCGTGGGCTACCTGTCCTCCGGGCAGGACCGCGCCTTCCACTCGGCTGAGCCCGTGCGCAGCCCCCAGCACATCGCCCAGACCCTGCACGCCGAGCGCATCGACGCCGTCATGACGGTCGGCTCGGTCATCCCCGAGGACCTGGTCACCCTCATGCGCGGCCTGGAGGGCACCCAGGTGCGCCTCGTCGTCGCCCCCGGGCTGCAGGACGTCGTGCCCGGGCGCATGCGGGCCCTGACCGTCACGCACGGCTGGACCGGTCTCATCGCCGTCAAGACCCGCCGCACCCGCGCCGCGGGCAAGGCCCTGTTCGACCGCCTCGCCGGCGCCATCGGGCTGGCCCTCATCTCGCCGCTGCTGGCGGCCACCGCGCTCGCCATCCGCCTCGACTCCCCCGGTCCGGTCTTCTACACCCAGACCCGCGTGGGCCAGAACGGCAAGCCCTTCACCATGTGGAAGTTCCGTTCCATGTACATCGACTCCGACGCGCGTCGCGCCTCGGTGGTCAAGGCCGGCGGCGACGCCGGCAACGAGGTCATGTTCAAGGACCGTCAGGACCCGCGCATCACCCGCGTGGGCCGCTGGATCCGCCGCCTGTCGATCGACGAGCTCCCCCAGCTCATCAACGTCGTGCGCGGGGACATGAGCCTGGTGGGGCCCCGCCCCGCCCTTCCCGTCGAGGTCGCCAAGTACGACGCCGAGGCGCTGCGTCGTCTCCTGGTCAAGCCCGGGCTGACCGGCCTGTGGCAGATCTCCGGACGCTCGGACCTGTCCTGGGCCTCGACCGTAGCCCTGGACCGTCACTACGTGGAGAACCGGGGCGGAGCCCTGGACGCGAAGATCTTCGCCGGAACGCTGCGCGCGGTTATCGGCGGAAAAGGAGCCTACTGATGATCACCGGCTACGTCCCCGGCGGCTTCGACATGCTGCACGTGGGGCACCTCAACATCCTCACCGAGGCGGCCAAGCGCTGCGACCGCCTCATCGCGGGGGTTGCCACCGACGAGTCGCTGGAGCGGATGAAGGGACGCGCCCCCATCGTGCCCCTGGCCGAGCGCATGGCCATGGTGGCCGCCCTGCGCATGGTGGACTCCGTGGTCCCCGACTATGACCAGGACAAGCGCCTGGCCT
This sequence comes from Actinomyces acetigenes, assembly GCF_031296635.1. Lineage (NCBI taxonomy): Bacteria > Bacillati > Actinomycetota > Actinomycetes > Actinomycetales > Actinomycetaceae > Actinomyces > Actinomyces acetigenes. The sequence continues at coordinate 31,336 of NZ_JASPFC010000019.1, read as the reverse complement.
GGAAGCGCTCCCCCTTCGACGTGCTGTTCAAGGGCACTGACTGGGAGGGCACCGACAAGGGCCGCCGTCTGGAGGCCGAGATGGCCGAGGTCGGGGCCTCGGTGATCTACCTGCCCTACACACCCACCACCTCCTCGACGATGCTGCGACGCACCCTCGTCCAGGAGGTCGCATCCCGTAGTCCCCAAGGGGCCAAGTGACCACTTCACGCAACGACTTCGAGACGCCCGACACCCCGTCGAGCAGCATCGACTCCGCCGCAGCCGCCTCCGGTGCCGGTGACGGAGGAAGCAACCGATCCGACTCCGGCACCGCTCAGACCGAGTCGTCCGCCGCGGACCGTCCCGGTCTGCTCGCCCGTGCCGCCGGCGCCCTGCGCCTGCGGCGGCGGAGCAGGGCCTCCCGATCCGACGACGTTCAGGACGTCGGCTCGGGCCTGACCTCCGGCACCACCACCTCCCGACTGGCCGCGACCTTCCGCATCCCCCAGTCGCGCGCCCAGCGCGTGCGGCTGCGCAAGCGCATGTCGACACTGGCCGCCGTCGTGTGCGTCACCGCCCTGGGAACGGCCGCCTGGCTCCACGAGGGCGTGGCCCAGGCCGACCTGCACCTCAACGACGGCGGCGTGTGGGTCACCTCCACCTCCAAGCACCTGGTGGCCCGCCTCAACTACCCCTCCCGCGAGGTCGACGGCGCGATCCGCACCTCCTCGTCCTCCTTCGACGTTACCCAGAACGCCGAGGACGTCCTGGTCCCCGACTCCGGCGACGCCTCCGTCTCCTCGGTCGACCCCTCCCAGGTCGCCTTCTCCGGGCGCACCCAGCTCACCAAGGGCGTGACCATCGCCCAGGGCGGGGACCGGGTCATGGCGGTCGACAAGGTTCAGGGCACCATCCGCGCCGCCAAGACCAAGGAGGCCGGCTCCCTGACCGCGGCCGCCCCCGTGGTCACCGGCATGCCCGACGTCGTGGCCGCCATCGGCAAGGACGGCGCCATCCACGCCGTCTCGGCCACCAGCAAGTCGCTGGTCTCCCTGGAAACCAGCGACAAGGGCTGGAAGGAGGCCACGAACACCTCCCTGAAGCTGACCGCCGGGACCGATCTGGCCATCACCGCCGTCGGCGACCAGCCCGTGGTCCTGGAGCGCGGCACCGGCATCCTCCACCTGCCCGAGGGCAAGTCCGTCAACCTGGGGACCTCCGGCCTGGTGCTCCAGCAGCCCGGTCCCGAGGCCGATTCGGTCCTGGTCGCCTCCCGCAACGAGCTCATCTCCGTCCCCATGGACGGGGGCAAGGTCACCAGGACGCCGTCGGCCAAGGAGGGCTCCGCCCCCGAGGGCGTGCCCGCCCAGCCGGTGCGCCTGGGCAAGTGCGTGTACGCGGCCTGGTCCGGTTCGGGCCAGTTCGTGCGCAGCTGCTCGGGACTGTTCGGCGGCGGCACCGACACCGCCCACGACGACAAGCTCGCCTCCTCCTCCGCCCCGATCTTCCGGGTCAACCGCGACGCCATCGTGCTCAACGACCTGGACACGGGCTCGGTGTGGCTGCCCAACGAGGACCTCGTCCTCATCGACGACTGGACGGACAAGACCGCCCAGACCGACGACAACGCCGATCAGAAGGACGACTCGGCCAACACCTCGGACTCCCAGACCCCGCCGGAGCGCACCGAGGAGAACCACCCTCCCAAGGCGGTCGATGACAGCTTCGGCGTACGCCCGGGCCGCTCCGCGCTCCTGCCGGTGCTGGCCAACGACACCGATCCCGACGGCGACGTCCTCACCGCCACCCCCCAGGACAACGGCGGGTCGCTCAAGGCCACCAAGGCCCAGGGCGGACTGGCTCTGCGCATGGACATCCCGGACAACGCCTCCGGCAGCTACTCCGTGCCCTACACGGCCGACGACGGCCGCGGGATGAGCGACTCCGCCGTCGCCACCGTTGACGTCCACGGCTGGGACGTCAACGGCGCCCCGAAGCAGATCACCACCCCCACCCTCACCGTCGCCGAGAAGGCCTCCGGCTCCCTGGACGTGCTGGGCCACTGGCTGGACCCCGACGGGGACGACCTCTACCTGGTCTCCGCCCAGGGCGATGGCCTGGACACCAAGGTCTCCAACGAGGGCACCGTCACGGTGCGCGAGCTGGGCGCAGGTACCGGCACCCGTGACCTGACCGTCACCGTCTCCGACGGCCGGGAGACCGCCTCCGGCGTGGTCAAGGTCGACGTGCAGCCGGCCCAGTCGGCCAAGCCGATCGCCAACGCCGACCACGTGCGCGTCGTCGCCGGCACCAAGGCCGTCGTCTCGCCCCTGGACAACGACACCTCCCCCTCCGGGGGGACCCTGCGCCTGGCCGCGGTGCAGGAGGCCCCGGCCGGGACCTCGATCAGCGTCGACCAGCAGGCCGGTGTCTTCACCTTCTCCACCGAGGCCAATGCCCAGGCCCAGACCTACTACCTCACCTACGACGTCATGGACGGGGCCAACACGGCCCAGGGCATCGTGCGCGTGGACGTCACGCCCAAGGCCGACGCCACCGTGCCTCCCGAGGCCGAGAACGACACCGCCCTGCTGCGCAACGGCGGCTCGACAACCATCGCCCCGCTCAACAACGACTTCGACCCCTCCGGGGGGATCCTGGTCCTGCAGTCGGTCAAGACCCCGCCGGACTCCGGGGTCACCGTCACGGTCGTGGACCACTCCCTGCTGCAGATCAGCGCGGCCAGCACCGTGCCGGCCAACCTGACGGTGGAGTACACGGTCACCAATGGCACCTCCAGCGCCACCGGGAAGGTCTCCATCGTCCCGGTGACCCAGTCCCAGCCCCAGCCGCCGGTGGTCACCAACGACACCGCCGTCGTGCGAGCCGGCGACGTCGTCACCGTGCCGGTCCTGGACAACGACTCCTCCCCCGCTGGCCTCAACCTGTCGGTGGACTCCCAGGTCGGCCTGGTGGGCGATGAGCTGGGCACCGCCTGGGTCAGCGAGAACACCGTCCGCTTCCGCGCCGGCAACCAGCCCGGCCGTACCTCCTACGCCTACACGGCCAAGGACGACCAGGGCCAGACCGCCTCGGGCGTCCTCACCGTGGAGGTGCGCGCCCAGGACGCCGAGCACAACTCCGCGCCGTCACCGCGCAACCTGGAGGCCCGTACCCTGGCCGGCTCGGCCACGAACATCACCGTGCCGTTGGACGGCATCGATCCCGACGGCGACTCGGTGAGCCTCGTGGGCCTCAACCAGGCCCCGTCTCTGGGCTCGGTGGAGATCAACTCCTCGTGGCTGACCTACACGCCCTCCGAGGGGGCCACCGGCACCGATACCTTCACCTACGTCGTCGAGGACCGCTTCGGGGCTCAGGCCACTGGCACGGTCCGGGTGGGGGTCGCCCCGGCCTCGCCGCTCAACGTGGCCCCGGTGGCCACCGACGACCTGGTCGTGGCCAAGCCCGGACGCACCGTGGCCGTGGACGTGCTGTCCAACGACCTGGACACCGACGGCGACAGCCTGTCCCTGGAGGGCGACCCGGTCTCCAGCGACCCCTCCCTGGGCGTGTCCACCCGGGCCGGCCGCCTGGTGCTCGACCTGCCGAAAAAGGAGGGCAACTACTCGGTCGCCTACACCGTCTCCGACGGACGCGGCGGCACGGACACCGGCACCGTCACCGTCCAGGTCTCGAGCAACGCCCCCCTGGCCAACCCGGTAGGCGTGGACGACTACGTCACCGTCGACCAGGTCGACGCCAACGGCCGGGTCACCGTCCCGGTCCTGGACAACGACAAGGACACCGACGGCTCGCCGTGGGACCTCAAGCTGTCCTCCTCCGACCCCGACGTCGAGGTGGGCAAGGACTCCCTGAGCCTGACGGTGGGCGAGACCCAGCGACTCGTGCTCTACACGATCACCGACGCCGACGGGCTGACCGGTCACGCCGTCGTCGTTGTGCCGGCACGCTCGGCCCTGCGACCCCGCATCAACCCCTCGGCCGTTCCCGCCCGCGTCCTGTCGGACAAGACCACGGACATCAACCTGTCCTCCTACATCCTCACCCGTGAGGGCACCAAGCCCGTCATCGCGGACACCTCCTCCATCCACATGGCCAAGGGCACCAAGGACGCCAAGGCCGCCTCGGGCGGGTCGGCGCTGTCCTTCACCCCCGACTCGGGCTTCACCGGGCAGACCTCGGTGACCTTCACCGTGGCCGACGGCACCGGATCGGACGCCCTGAGCGCGACGCTCACGCTGCCGATCATCGTGGAGTCCTCGACGAACCGGCCGCCGACCTTCACCCCCACCGAGGTGACGGTCGCCCCCGGCGAGGGGGCCGTGACGGCCAACCTGGCCGCCATGACCACCGACCCCGACCCGAGTGACAAGCTCTCCTTCCAGGCCGGTCCGGCCCCCGCGGGATTCGAGATCTCTCTGAGCGGCTCGACGCTGTCGGTCAAGGCCGCCGACAAGACCGCCGAGGGCACCACGGGCTCCATCCCGATCACGGTCTCCGACGGCGTCAACCCGCCGGTGAGCGCCTCCCTGCCCGTGCGGGTCAGCGCCTCCAACAAGCCCCTCATGACCACGGCCCCGATCAACCTGGAGTCCCGCAACGGCGAGGCGGTCAGCACCGACGTGTCCAAGGCGGTGAGCAACCCCTTCCCAGACAAGCCGATCACCCTGTCCGGCACCCCGACGATCACCTCCGGCCAGGGCGCGATCAGCGCCTCGGGTACAACCGTGACGATCACGCCCAACAGCGGGTTCCACGGCACCATCACCGCGCAGTACAAGGTGCTGGACTCCACTGGCTCGGAGTCCCGGGCCGTCACCGGCACCATCACCGTGCAGGTCGGCGGGGTGGCGCCCGCAGCCCCCTCCGGGGTGAGCGTGACCCCCGTGGGCGCCGACTCGGCGCGCGTGTCCTGGACTGACGGCTCCGCCAACGGCTCCCCCATCACCGGCTACAAGGTCAGTGTCAACGGCACCGAGCAGGCCTGCTCGACCTCGAACTGCCTCATCAGCGGCCTGGCGCCCGGTCAGAGCTACAGCATCCAGGTCGTGGCCACCAACAAGTACGGCGACTCCGAGGCCGCGACGGTGTCCTATCAGCACAACGCCACCACCAAGACCCCGGCTGCGCCCACGCTGACGGCCGGCTCGGGCAAGCTCACCGCCACCTGGACCGAGGTGGACGACCCCTTCGGGGGCACGGCGACCTACGACGTGCGCCTGTCGGACGGCACCGTGCAGACGGGCATCTCCGGAGGCTCGGCCTCCTTCGACGTCGCCCCTGGACGCGCCTACACCGCTCAGGTGCGCGCCAGGTCCAGCCAGGGGACGGTCTCGGAGTGGTCCTCCCCGTCCAACTCGGTGACGCCCTACGGCGAGCCCGGCACCCCCGGGACCCCCGTCATCACCTCCAACGGGGGCACGGTCACCGTCAGCTGGCAGGCCGCCAACGGCAATGGCAGCCCCGTGAGCTACACGCTGCACTACTCCAACGGGCACACCAGCGACTCCAAGAACGTGGGAGGCTCCACCTCCACCACGGTCTCGGTCTCGCGCGGCACCTGGACCTTCTGGGTCGAGGCCGACAACGGTCACGGCTCCAAGACCTCGGGCCAGGCCAGCTACACCTACAAGCCGACCCCGCTGACGCCGTCGACCCCCGCCGTCAAGGCCACCGGCAACAGCGGCGAGCTGTCCGTAAGCTCCTCGCCCCGGGCCGGCAACGGCTGGAGCGTGGGCGAGCTGACGGTGGAGTACTCCGTCGACCAGGTCACCTGGACCAGCTCCTCGACCATCCGGGGACTGACTAACGGGCAGGCCTACACCGTCTACGCCCGCGCCAACGGCAGCGGCCAGTACTCCGACGTCGTCGCCTCCTCGCCGGTGGCGCCCTACGGCCCACCGTCGGCTCCCTCGGTCAGCTGCGAGCTCGCCGGTAAGAAGCAGAGGAAGGTCTCCTGCTCCTGGAGCCCCGGGGCCAACAACGGCGCGAGCGCCGAGTACGAGCAGACCGACGACGGCGGCAAGTCCGTGGAGAACGTCGAGATCGGTGACACCTACGACGGCAAGCTCAAGCGCGGTGAGTCGCTCACCTGGTGCGTGCGGGCCAAGAACAACGCCGGCACCTCCGAGTGGGGCTGCGACACTGTCACCAGGCCGCCCAAGCACAGCGGCGACGATGACGATGATGACGACGACAAGAAGCAGCCCGTCGCGGTTGGCACGCAGCAGCAGTTCTCCGTGGACTACTCGCAGACATGCCGCCCCTTCGGCCCTTGGGGCACCTGCTATCAGATGGTCTTCGACCTCTCCGGCAACCCCAACAGCACCTTGTCCTGCGGCTACTGGTACTGGGACACCTGGGACTGGCAGCCCGCCTGGAACGAGGAGGAGGTCACTCTCGATAAGAACGGTTACGCCCGGCACAAGTTCCCTCACCGGACACCGAGATGGAACCAGACCGTCACCTGCACCCAGCAGTAACCGGATCATTAACCAGATCGATGCCCGGAACGCAACAAGTCACACACTCACCTCTCTCCACCCGAAGGATCATTGATTCCATGCCGATGACTCCCGAGAACGCGACATGGTTCGCTGACGCCTTCTCCACCATTGTCAACAACGTCGGTCAGGCGCTGCTCGACAAGGAAGACGTGATCAAGCTGGCCCTGACCACCATGCTCTCCGAGGGCCACCTTCTGCTCGAAGACGCCCCCGGCACCGGCAAGACCGCCCTGGCCCGGGCCCTGGCGGCCTCGGTGCAGGGGACGCACTCGCGCATCCAGTTCACCCCAGACCTGCTGCCCAGCGACATCACGGGCGTGACGATCTACGACCAGAAGACCGGCACGTGGGACTTCCACGCCGGCCCGATCTTCTCCTCCATCGTCCTGGCCGACGAGATCAACCGGGCCAGCCCCAAGACCCAGTCGGCCCTCCTGGAGGTCATGGAGGAGTCCCAGGTGACGGTTGACGGCGTGCGCCACACGACCGAGCGCCCCTTCATGGTCATCGCCACCCAGAACCCCATCGAGCAGGCCGGCACCTACCGCCTGCCCGAGGCCCAGCTCGACCGCTTCCTGATGAAGACCTCCGTGGGCTACCCCAACCGGGAGGCGCTCACCCGGATCCTGTCGAGCTCGGCCCACCCGGACCGCTCCAAGAGCCTGTCCGCGGTCGTGGCCTCCTCCGTGGTGGCATCCATGGCCGACCTCGCCGCGGAGAACCACATCGAGAACTCGGTGCTGGACTACATCGGGGCGCTGGTGGAGGCCACTCGCGCAGCCGACGAGACCCGCATGGGTGTGTCCACCCGTGGCGCCATCGGCATGGCACGGGCCGCCCGGGTGTGGGCCGCCTCCCAGGGGCGCAGCTACGTCCTGCCCGACGACGTCAAGGACCTCGCCGAGGTCGTGTGGGCCCACCGCCTGGTCATGGACCCCGACGCCGAGTTCACCGGCGCCACCGCCTCCGGCGTCATCACCGCCGCCCTGGCCCAGGTCCCCGCCCCCACGACCCGCGACTGAGCCGCATGACGCCTCAGACGACGTCGCAGAAACCTGCCCGCCAGGCCCGTCCGGGCTCGGCGGGCGGGTCCGGCGCATCCACTTCTTCCGCTGCGGCCCCCACGTCCTCGGGTGCGCCGGCGTCCGCACAGTCCGCGCCATCGGCCGCGTCGTCGACCTCCGCGAGCGAGGCCCTGAGCGCCAGGCCATCGCAGTCCCGGCTGACCGCACTGGCCGCGGCGGCGCTGCGGCCGCTGCGCTGGCTGATGCACACCGTGACCCCGATTGGTTGGGGCAGCCTGGTGCTGCTGGCGGCCTGCGGACTGACCGGGGCCGTCATGGGCTGGCAGGAGGCGTGGAGCGCCGCGGCCGCCGTCGGCATCGTCGCGGTGAGCGCCTGGCTGTGGCTCATCCCCCGCCGCGGTTACTCGGTCAACCACGACCTGCTCGAGCCCCGCGTCACCGTGGGCGACCACGCCCTCATCCGTCTGACCGTCACCAACCCCCGCACCCGGCCGCTGCTGCCCTCGCGCATGGAGATGCCGGTGGGTCCGGGGCGCGCCGTCTTCGTCGTGCCGACCCTGACCCCCGGAGCCGTCCACGAGCGCGGATTCGTCCTGCCCACGCAGCGTCGCGGCATCGTCACCGTCGGTCCGGTCCTGGCGGTCCAGCGTGATCCGGTGGGGCTGCTCCAGCGCGAGCGCTCCCTAAGCACCCCGCAGCACATCCATATCCACCCGCGTACCGTGCGCCTGGGCACAGTCCTGCACGGCGTCCTGCGGGACATCGAGGGCGCCGTCACCCAGGACCTGTCCAGCTCCGACGTCGCCTTCCACGCCCTACGCGAGTATGTCCCCGGCGACGACCGGCGCAACGTCCACTGGCGCACCACGGCCCGCACCGGCCGGCTCATGGTGCGTCAGTTCGAGGAGACCCGCCGCTCCAGCCTGCTCGTCCTGCTGTCCACCCGTCAGGACGACTACGCCGGCGAGGAGGACTTCGAGACCGCGGTGTCCATCGCCTGTTCACTGGCCATGGACGCGATCCAGGACGGGCGCGAGGTCCGCTTCATCACCCAGATCGGGGCCCTGCCCACCTCCTCCGCCCTGCGGATGCTGGACACGTCCTGCCTGCTGAGCACCGGTGAGGACGACTTCGGCTGCGACCTCCTGGTGCGACACGCCTGTACGGCGCACCCCGATGCCTCTATCGTCGTCCTTGTCACCGGTCAGCAGGTCGACCGCGCCGTGCTGGCCCGGGCTCGCGGCTTCGCCCCGCTGCCCATGGTGACCGTTGCTCTGCGCGCGGGCCAGCACGGTCTGTCGCGCCACCAGGCCGGAACAATGCCGGTCGTGGACATGGACCGTCTTGAGCAGCTTCCCACCGCCCTGAGGCGAGCACTATGACCCCCACGACGACTCTCACTACCGCGTCCCCCCGCACCGCGGGCTCCCCGACCTCGGGAGCCTCGCCGGCCGGGGCGTCCTCTCCGGCCGAGGCCCCCTCGCAGGTCACCACCGCGCCCTTAGGCGGCTCGGACGAGTCGCCCTCCTCGTGGTCGACGGCGACGTCGTCGACCACGCGCAGCCTCTCCAGCAACGAGACGACTCGTCAGGCCCGCTCCATCACCGGCGCAGGCCCGCTCCTGTCGCGCCCCTCCCGGCCGGCGCTCTCCGCCCGACGCTTCCTGCCTCCCCGGCGCGGCGCCAAGCCGCCCACGCCGGCGGCCGCCGCCCTCGAGCTGGTCCTCATGGCCGGGATCCTCGCCATCGGAGCGGTCCCCTTCCTGCCGGTCTTCGCCTCCGTGGTCGGTTGCCTGGCTGTCGGCTACGGCGCGCTCATCGGCGCCCTGACCTCATTGATCTGCTCACGTCTGCGCCTGTCGGTGCTGCCGAGCATGGCGGCCCTGGCGCTGGTCCACGTCCTGGTGGCCCCGTGGCTGCTGACCGACGTCGGCTCCGGGACGGCGGCGATCAAGACCGTGCTGGGCTCCACGATCACCGTGTGGCGCGACGCCCTGACCGTGCCGATGCCGCTGAGCTCCTTCAGCGGCATGACGGTGCTGCCCTGGATGGCCGGGCTGGTGGTCTCGGCGCTGGCGACCCGCCTGATCCTGGCGGGCCGCGAGGTCCTGGCCGGCCTGACCCTGGCCTGCCTGCCCGCCGTCGGCATCGGCTGGGGTGGGCAGGAGACCGTGCGCCCCACCGTGCTGGGCGTCCTGTTCGTCGTCGGGATCCTGGCGTTGTGGACCTGCGGCTCCCTTCGTCAGCGGCGCAGCCACGTCGTCGAGGCCCTGGACCTGAGCTCCTTCTCGACGACCTCGGGCGCCACGAGCGCCCGCTCTACCGGGGACCTGGGCCGAGCGGCCCTGCGCGGAACGGTCATCGCCGCCGTGCTGCTGCTGGTCACCTCCCTGGCCGCCATGGTCCTCGCTCCCGCCGCCCCCACCTCCCGGACGGTGGTGCGCGACCTGTTCCAGCCGCCGCTGGACGTGACCGAGTACGCCAGCCCGCTGTCCCTGGTACGCACCCTGGAGACGGACAAGGCCCACACCCGACTCATGAAGCCCGTCAACCTGCCCTCGGGGGGACGCATCCGCATCGCCGCCCTGGACTCCTACGACGGCCTGTCGGCCCACATCGGTCAGAACGAGAACGGCCAGTCGCGCTTCGAGCGCATCGGTGACAAGACCCAGCTGACGGCCAACCGGCTCGACGGGCGCAAGCAGACCTCCTCCCTGACCATCGAGGACTACAGCTTCCCCTGGGTGCCCACCATGCCCGAGACGATCCGCATCGAGTCCTCCGGGCCGCGTCAGTCCGCCCTGCGCGAGGGCATGTACTACGACAAGTTCTCCTCCACCGGGATCGCCACCAGCGGCCTGGCCTCGGGCGACGTCCTCACCGAGCGGGTCGCCCCCTACACCGCGCCCTCCGAGGCCGCCCTCAACAAGGCCGCGCTGGCGCAGACCTCACTGGGACCGGTCGAGCAGGTACCGCCGTCGGTGACCGCCCTGGCCAAGGAGATCGTCGGGGCCGAGTCCAACCCCATCGCTCAGATCCGGGCGCTCCAGCAGCGCCTGCGCACGAGCTACTACTCCGACGGCACCAAGAGCCCCTCCCAGCCCGGGCACGGGGCTGCCCGCATCGCCTCCATGGTGGAAGCCGACTCCCTCATCGGCGACGACGAGCAGTACTCGGTGCTCATGATGCTCATGTGCCGCTCGCTCAACATCCCGGCCCGCGTCGTCATGGGCTTCGACCCGGCCACCGACGGCGACGCCAAGACCGTCACCGGTGAGGACGTCAAGGCCTGGGTGGAGATCCCCTTCGAAGGGCTGGGCTGGGTGTCCTTCGACGTCACGCCGGACCGCAACCAGGTTCCCCAGCAGCAGACCACCCAGAAGGTCTCCAACCCCGAGCCCAACGTCCTCCAGCCCCCGCTACCCAATGAGGACCCCGCCCAGCTGCCCCCCAACTACGAGGACCCGCAGCGCGACGACCCCCAGGACAAGGACAAAGGCGGCCTGCCGACCGCGGTCATCGCCGTCGGCGGCTCCATCCTGGCGATCGCGATGATCGTGGGCTCGGTCCTGGGGTGGAAGGCCTGGCGGCGCAGTCGCCGGCGCGCACGCACCGGCGTCGGTAAGGCCCTGGGGGCCTGGGAGGAGATCCTCGACCGGGCCCGTGACCTGGGGCGCTTCCCCGGGTGGGGAGCCACTCGGCGGGAGGCGGCCGCTCAGTTGGCCCCTCACTTCCCGCAGGTCGATCTGCCCCGATTCGCCGGAGCAGTTGACTCCCAGGTCTTCAGCTCCGGGGAGCCGCCATCGTACGCTCTAGGGGAGCTGTGGGAATCCTCAGATGCGATCGTCCGCTGCATGGGGGCGGAACGCTCGCGCCTGGGGCGGGTATGGGCCCGTTTGTCCCCGCGCTCCCTCGTCCATCCCGCCGGCAGGCGGTCACGTCCCCCCAGGAGGTTGCGGTCATGACGATCACTGCTGACGCCCGTAGCAGCGCCTCGACCGCTGCGGGCCCGCCAACGTCCTCCCCCGTGTCCGATGGCGCGCCGCACACCGACGTCGTCAGTCCGTACGGCACGGCGCTGAGCGCCCCCGACCACCCGCACGGCGACGGCTCCCGAGACTCGGAGCCCGATGCGGCCCGGCCGGTTGCGCATACGCCCTCCTCTGCGCATCGTCGCCTCCCCCCGGCCCCGGTGCGGGCACGCATTGTTGCCGGGGTCATCGACCTCGTCATCGGCTCACTTCTGGTGGGAGGCCTGACCACCGTCATCTGGCAGGTGGGCGGGCGCCCGGTCCTGACCAGCGGGCTCATCGCCTTCGGGCTGGTCGTCGGTGCGCGCTGGCTCGCCATCGCCGCCACCGGCTGGTCCCTGGGCGGGAGACTGCTCAGGATCCGCATGCTGGGGGCCCGCAACCAGACCCCCTCACCGCTGGGCTCCTTCCTCCACGCCGACCTCATCCTGGCCGTCAGCATCACCACGCTCGGCCTGGGCACCATCGCCCTCATGCGCACGGCGGCCGCTGACTCTGAGGGGCGCGGCTGGCACGACAAGCTCTCCGGGATGGCGCTGCTCAGCGCCCACAGGACGAGGCGCCCCGCACAGCCCGCTCCCTCAGCGGCCGCATCGGAGCGCCGCCCCGTCACCGAACCCGCCTCCTCCAGCCCTCGGACCGACGCCGGCGCCGACACGCCGGAAGAGTCCACCTCCCGGGACATCGGTGAGGCATGGGACGCCGCCAGGCGCGCCTCCCTCTCCTCCTCCGACGAGCAGAGCGCCACGAGCCGGGAGCCCGCCTCGGAACCGTCCACCCAGGCCACCGAGGTGCCAGACGAGTCCGCCTCCCGCGCTCGGCCCTCCGAGCGGGCTGAGCGCAAGGCCGAGAAGAAGGCCGGGAAGGCGGCACGGGGCAAGAAGGCCAGGAAACGCGGCCCCCGCCCGGGCTCGACGCGCGCACGGTCCGGTCAAGAGGCAGCGCAGGAGACCCGGCAGGCCACCGCCGCGGGCGCCCAGAGCGCCGCCGAGGCAGGTATCACCGAGTCCTCCGGCAGGAGCGCGCACCCGACGACGTCGGATCCGGTCTCCTCCTCGATCCGTCGGCCCCGTCCGGCCCGCCCGGGCCGGCCCGCACGCCATGCCGGTCGCGCCTTGAACACCGGCTCGTCCAGCGGCTACGCGTCAGCGGTCTCAGAAACCTCCGCCGAGGAACAGGCCGTGAGCACCTCTGCCGCGACGACCACAGCCGCACCTCATACCGCCGCCAAGGCCACCAAGGCGGCGACCGTCTCATCGTCCGCCTCTGCGAAGTCGGCGGCCTCCGCCGGTCCGGCGATCGTGGAGACCGACGCCGAGGCCGTCGCAGTCGCTTCCGCCACCCCCATGGACCCTCAGGCGTCCGCTGCGATGGCTGCGGCCCGTGCCGAGTCCCGGCCGGCGGTGGAGGAGGCCTCGAGGCCCTCGGCGGGGCCGGCCGACGAGGACGCCGTCGCGACCGCCCCCAAGGCCCCGGAGGGTGCCGCTTCCCCGGCTCAGGAGGACGCGGACACAGCACCGGATAACCTCACCGAGGCCACGGAGCCGGCAGCGCACGATGCCGCACCGGAGGCATCATCAGAGCCGACCAGCCCGACATCGACCGAGGAGCCGGCCGAGGAAGTCGAGGAGCCGTCGGCAGCCGCATCGTCGAGCTCCGGCGACGCCCCGTCGCAGCAGCCCTCGCCGATGGACACCGAAACCGCTACGCTCGACGTCGTGGAGGACGCGCCGTCTCAGTCCACGGATGACGCCGACAGTCGAGGCGACGAGGCTGAGAAGCCCTCGACCCACGCACCGCCCTCATCTCAGCACCCGGTCGATCAGCAGCAGTCCGAAGCGACGACGCCCTCAGCGGAATCCTCCAAAACTGCTGCCGATTCCGAGGCATCCCGGTCCTCCACGTCGCACGATGCGACTTCCACACCACAAGTCCCGCGCTCGAAAGCCACAAAACCCGTAACATCACAAACGATGGAACCACGACACGCCCACGCCCAGCGCTGGAGGATTCAGCCCGGTCACACCGGCAAGAAGTCCTCCGGTTCGTCTGCTGCACCTGCCGAGGATCAGCGAGAGTCGGTGTCACAGCCCGGCGTTCCTCGTCGCGAGAGCCTCTTCACCACCGAGCGGCAGCGCTTCGCTGCCGGAGCCGGCCCCGTCCCGGAGGTGGCGCACACCTTCGACACCTCCAGCATCCTGCCCTCGGAGGACCGCAACACGCAGGCCCTCATCGACTCGGTGCCCTGGTCCTCGGTTCCGACCTCGGTCGATGCCGCCACGGTGGACTCCCTGCCGGAGGGAGCCATCGTCTCCGACGACGGCTTGCCTCAGCAGCCGAAGACGGTGTCGGCGCCTCCGCAGCACGCGTCCCCGATGGACCTGACCAATCCCGCCACCGTGCCCGGTGGCCTGCCTGCCGCCTCGGAGGGCACGGCGCACCCGACCGTGCGCAGTCACCGCAGCCATGCTCGGGCCTCCGCCGGCAGCGCGACGAGCGCGGCCGCTCCGGAGGAGAGCTCCTCGCGCCGGTCCCACGCCTCACACCGCTTCTCGGGGCCGGGAATCCCCTCGCCCGCGGACGGACGCACCGTCCCCGGTGAGTCCCGCACCGGTGTGTCCAGGCGCAGTGCCGGCAGCATGCCGGAAGCGACCGCACCGGCCTCCGCCCCCGCTACAGGCGGCTCCCTGCCCCCGCTCACCCCGGTTCCCAACGCGAGTGCCCAGACCGCCACGCCGTCGCTCCCGTCGGCCTCCTCGGCCGCTCCGGCCCTGTCGGTGCGTCTCGTCCCGCTGCTGGGCGGCAACCCGATCCTCATCCACGAGCCCACAGTGGTGGGCCGCGACCCCGACAACATCTCGGCCTACCCCGGGGCGGAGCGCGTCGCTCTTGACGATCCCACGCGCTCGGTGTCCAAGACGCATGCGGCGATCTTCCCGCTGCTGGACGGAGTGTGGGTCACCGACCTGCACTCCACCAACGGGACTCGGGTGGAGTACCGCGATGGGCGCACCGTCGAGGCCGTACCGGACAAGGCCCTGTCCGCCCTGGAGGGCAGCACGATCTTCTTCGGCCGCATCGCCTTCAAGGTGGAGGTCGTCTGAGTCCCGCACCGGTTCCCTCAAGCACTGGGGCCCGCACTCCTCTCCAGGAGTGCGGGCCCCAGCGTCTGCGGGTCTTGGCGGCGTTGGCTCAACAACGCCTCGGGCGTGATCCCCTCGGGAGGTGGCCTCAGGGAGTGTCGACGCAGGCGGTCTTGGCCGGGGACGCCTTACCATCCGAGCGCACCGCGGTGACCTCCAGACAGGTGCGCGCCGGCTGGGCGTCGACGACGACCTCGTTGGTGTGCACGGAGTCAAGCTCGGTCTCCTCATCGGGCAGCTTGACCCGGTAGAGGTAGCTGCCACTCCAGTTCGTCTCCGGCTCGCCCCAGGTGAACTTCACCGTGCCGTCGCCCTGCGCCTCGCCGACGATATCGCCGACCATGGGCACCGAGGCCTGCAGGGGGTTGGCGTCGGGCTGCGGGGCGATCGTGGCAATGGGATTGTTGGGCTTCTTGCGCTTGTCCTGGTTCTGGGAGACGACGATCGCGGCGACGACGGCGGCGATCATGGCCACGACGAGCAGCCCGGTCAGCACGGCCCGCATGCGGTTCGGGCGGCTCGGCTCACCTGCCTCCGAGTCCGACGACGAGCCGTTGTCCTCGCTGTCGGGCTCCACCCGCATGGCGATGTGCTCGCTGGTGACATCGACCTGGTTGAACACCCCCATCTTCGTGGCGGTGTCGGCTTCGTCGGGGTTGGGCCGCCGGGCTGACTTCGCGGCCTTGTCCGGCTCCTGGAACAGGTCGACAGTCGTGATCGGCAGGTCGAGCTCGGCCTGGACCTGCTGGAGCGCGCGGGCGAAGGCCAGTGCCGTTGGGTAGCGCGAGTCCGGGTTCTTGTCCATCGCCACCGACAGCACGCGGTGCAACGACGGCGGGGCGTCCTGGCGCCCCAGCGGCGGCAGGGGGTCCTTGACGATACGGCGGGAGAGCTCGTAGACGTCCGGGATGCCGTCGGTCTCGAAGGGGCTGTGCCCCGTGAGCATCGCGAAGGTGGTCGCACCCAGGGAGTAGATGTCGGAAGCCGGATTGGCCGAGCGCATACCGACCAGCTGCTCGGGGGGAGCCCAGGGCACGCTCATCCCCCGCAGCTCCTCGGCCCCCTCCGGCCCGCTCATGGCGGAGATGCCGAAGTCCGAGAGCACCGGACGACGGTACGTGGTGAACAGGATGTTGGCGGGCTTGATGTCCCGGTGGACGATGCCGGCCCGGTGAGCGGTCTCCACCGCTCCGGCGATCTGGATCGCCGTGGACAGGGTCTCAGCGACATTGAGGGGACCCTGGCGCAAGATGGCGCCCAGCTGCGGCGGCGGGCAGTACTCCATGACCAGGAAGGGGTGGCCGTCGGCGGAGACGCCCGCGCCGTAGATGGACAGGATGGCCGGGTGGGAGGAGACCCGCGCCATGAGGTTCGCCTCCGACTCGAAGCGGGAGGCGGTCTTGTCCTCCACGTCAGCGTTCATGACCTTGACCGCGACCTCGCGGCGGGGCATGTGCTGCTCGAAGAGGTAGACCGTGGAGTAGCCTCCCGCTCCGAGTCTCTCCAGGTACGTAAACCCGGAGATGACCGGAGGCGGTCCCTTGTGATCCAGCATCAGGGGAGGTTCTCAAAGGCGAGGGTCTGACCATCGCCGAGGTCGAGGACGTCTCCACTGCGCAGGAGCACCGGATTCGCCGAGGACAGGCGCACGGGCGCCTCGTTCTGGCGGTTGAGAACGGTGCCATTGCAGTTGCCCAGGTCCTGGGCCAGAACGCTCCACGCATCCAGGTCGATGAGGATGTGGTTGCGGGAGACGAGCTGGTTCGGGCTGGCGACGGTCAGCGGGCGGAGGGGGACCTCCGCGACGCTGGTGATGTCGTCGGCCACAGGGTTGCGACCCACCAGGAGGGGACGGTTGAGCTCGATGCTCTCGCCGCCAGAGGTGACCACGCGCCCCAGAGGGGGGCAGGCCACCGACTTGGCCGGACGGTTGAGCTCAGCTCCGCAGACGCGGCACACGGTGTAGTTCGTGGGGTTGGGGTGGCCCTGGGGGCACACCGCCGACAGCACGATCCGGATGGCGTCGGGTTCACTGGGAGAGCTCGCCGAGACCGGGGAGGCCGGGCTGGAGGGCCCGGTTCCCACGAGGGAGACGAGCTCGCCGACCAGGTCCTCGGGCAGGCCGTTGATGGTCTGTCCGTCGTGGTCCCCGCGACCGAGCTCGGCCGTCGCCGGCTCGTCGCCGGAGGGCTGCACGGGCTCGACCACTGCGGCATCCGCGGCCGCGGATCCGGCAGACTCGGCAACCTCCGCCGACTGGCTCGGCTCCAGGGGGCCGAGCCCCTGGTTGAGCAGCTCGGCGCGCAGCTCCTGGGAGAGGTCCTCGGGCAGGCCGTTGATGGTCTGTCCGTCGTGGTCCCCGGAGCGTACGGGCTCTTCCTCGGCGTGCACCTGCGCGGCGGCCTCGGCAACAGCAGTGGCCTCCGCGACCACGGCAGCCTCGGCGGCCTCAACGGGCGCGAAGTCGGCCGGGGTCTGGACGACCTCGGTGACCTCAGCGGCAGCGTCCTTGATACCAGCAGCCTCAAGATCCTCGCTCGACGGGGGCGGAGGGGGCGGGATCATGGCCTCTGCCTCCTGAGCGGAGGGGATCGGCAGGGCCGGGATATCGAAGACGGGGGCGATCAGCAGATCCTCATCGGAGGCCTCCGGTGAGGACTGGGTAGCGGCCTCGGCAGCCTCAGGGGTCTGGGCGTCCAGGGTCGCGACGGGGGCCTCGGCCGACTCGGGTAACGGCGTCACCTCAGTCGCCTCAGCGGCCTCAGAGATGCCGGCCACGACGGCCAGCAGGTCAGCGGGTCCCTCAGAGTCGGCGTTCAGGGTCGACTCCTCAGAGGCGTCGGAGTCCTCCGACTGACCGACGGCGGCTTCAGCGGCCTCAGCGCTCTCGAGGGACGCGGCGAGCTCGGCACCTTCGAGGGCCTGTTGCTCGGCGTTGTCCTGCGCGATCTCGATGAGGTCGTCGACGACGTCGGCGGAAGCAGCGGTCTCGGCAGGCGCCCCTTCAGACGAGTCGTCCTGCTCCGAGTGGTCCGACGAGGCGGACTGACGGCGCGAGGCGCGACGCGATGCCCGACGGGAGGACCGAGAGGTCCTCACGGCAGCAGCGGGGGTGCCGGCGGAACCGGCAGAAGCGGTGGAGTAGTCAGGACCAGCCGGGTCAGGGTCATCGTCGTCGGAGTCACCGGACCCCTTCGACGATGCACGGCTGGGGGACGGGGTCCCGCTCGACTTCTCCGATCCGCGCAGCACCAGGTGGCCGGTGCTCACGACAGCGTCGACCGCCGGGCGGCGCACCTGACCGGCGCCGTCGGGCGCGCTGACGATGACCGAGTTGGGGGCGGTCACCGTCGTCTCGAACCAGGTGGTGACCGCGGAGGCGTCCAGCGCCTTGCCGTCGACCTCCATCTGCGGGGCACCGCGCAGCGCCACGTGGAAGACGTCCTCGGGCGCCGAGACGGCGAGCACGAAGTCCGGGATCGCACCCAGACGTCCGCCCATCCCCATCACCAGCTCATCCAGGGCCCGCGTCAGCGAGGCCTCCTCACTGCGCAGCAGCCGCCACAGGCGCTCGGTGAGGTCCTGCGGCACCGACGGGGGCAGGATCATCACAGCATGTGGCGTGACCACGCCTGTCCACGAACCCTCGGTCCACCAGACCTCGTTGTTCGCGCTGCTGTTCGGGCTGTTTGTCATCATTTTTCTCCTCAACGGACGATACAGACACCGTCACCCAAGTATGCCTGCCGTCCCCGCCGCACGTACTCCGGTCGGCCGGGTGAGAGACGGTGAACGCCTTCCTCGTCCTCGACGTGGGTGCCGTTCGTCGAACCCAGATCTGTGACGAGTACCCCATCCGAAGCGGGCACGAACAGGGCGTGCGTCTTGGACACGGAGTCCTCCGAACGGAGCACCGCAACGAGCTGAGCATCGGGGTGGGACTCGATCGGGGCCGGCCGGCGCCCGAGAACAATCGGCCCCAGAACTGGGATTACTGAGCCCTCAACCACCAGGGAGCAGGTCGAGACCGAGGTCGGTCTAGCACTGAGAAGAACCGTACCGGCCAGTCGGTCGAACCAGGTGCGCTGTTCAGCACGCCAGAGTGAGAGAATCCACAACACCAGGGGGGCCAACCCTGCGGTTGCCACCAAAGACAGACCCAAAAATGCGACGTAAATCACCGCTGAGCGCCCAGGGGGGCCGTTCGTGTCCGCCACCCTCCGCAACCGGACCCCCGTCACCAGCCCGCCGGGTGTGGCGCCTGTCATCGCCATCATGGCAGTCATCACAGCAAGAAGCAGCACAACCGCCCCGACAGCGAATAAGATTCCACAGCAGCGCTCCGTGACGGCACACAGTGCGATGATGAGCCCCGCATCCACCAGTACGCGAACCACACGGCGGCGTGCGGATGCAGGCATAATTGTCGTATGTCGCTCTCGGGTCCTCATAGGACAGACATGGTAGGCGCCCAGCCCACTGCCTCGCAGTCGGACGAGGTCTCGGAAGGAACACACAGTGCAGATCGCGGTCACCCCTGATCCCCAGCGATGGGTGATCATCCCGCCCTTCCCACCTCCGGGGTGGGCGCGGGAGGAGGCCAGGCACCGCAGCGCCCACCTGGGAGTGACCGGACCGCAGTGGCGCTCCGAGCTGGAGTCCCTGCTCAACGAGCTGCAGGCCATGGAGCGCCAGGGCCGCTTCGCCCGTCTCCTGCATATCGACGACGTCGCCCACCCGCCCTTCGTCATCGACCTCAGCCTGGAGATCGCCAAGGATGACGGCTCCAAGGAGGGACGCCGTGCCACCCAGCGCCAGCTCGTCGCCGCGCTGCTGCCCGAGGCCGAGCTGGTGCGCCTGCGACCGGGCCCGGACATGGTGGGGTTCTCAGCCTTCTATGAGTCCAACGGACCCACCCAGGGCGTCGTCGTCCTGAGGCTGGCGGGACTGCCCACGGTCCCGGTGGACCTGGTCATGCGCCTGTGGGGCGCCGCCGCCGAGGACATCGCCCCCAACTTGGATCATCTCGTCGAGCTGGCCCGCCAGGTCGCCCCCGTCGTCTGAGCGGCACGGACGGTCCGGGCGGTCGTGAGCAGCGACGCCGCCGCTCACCTCCCCGTTCCTGATCCCTCTCCCCGAACCCCACTCCCTCCCCACCGCTTCCAGCGATGAGGCCCCAGGGCCGTGACGGCGATTCTCAGGCCTCCAACGCCTCCGCCGCCTCGAGCCACTGCTCCTCCAGATCGGCGTGGGTCGCCTCGGCGGCCACGAGCTCACGGCCGAGCTCGGCCAGCTCCCCCACCCGGTTCGGATCGGCCGAGACCTCCTCCATGCGCGCGTGCAGCGTGGCGAGCGACTGAGCCGCGCGCTCCATCTTCCGCTCGATGCGCCCCAAGGCCTTCCGGGCCTCGTGCCGGCGGGCCCCGCTGGAGGTGCTGCGCTCAGACGTGGGCTCAGCTGCCGCCCGCGTCGCCGCGGATGCCGCGCTACTCGCTGAGGCTCTGGGGCTCCCGGCGCCGCCCATGGCCTCACGGCGCATCTGGAGGTACTGCTCGACTCCGCCGGGCAGGTCGCGCACGGTGCCGTCGCCCAGCAGCGCCACCTGGTGGTCGGTGACCCGTTCCAGGAGGTAGCGGTCGTGGGAGACGACCACGAGGGTGCCGGGGAAGGAGTCGAGGATGTCCTCGACGGCGGCCAGGGTGTCGGTGTCCAGGTCGTTGGTGGGCTCGTCGAGCAGGAGCACGTTGGGCTCGGTCATGAGCAGGCGCAGGAGCTGGAGCCGGCGGCGCTCCCCGCCGCTGACCTCCCCGACCCGGGTCCAGGCGCGCTGACGGGTGAAGCCCAGGCGCTCGACGAGCTGGGCCGCCGTCATCTCCTTGTCCCCGACGACGACCCTCTCCCCCACCATGGCCACGGCCTCGACGACGCGCAGGTCCGCGAGCGCGTCGAGCTCGTGAGTGGACTGGGACAGGGTGGCCACCTGAACGGTCTTGCCGCGGACGACGCGCCCGGCAGTGGGCTCCTGGACGCCTTCGAGCAGGCGCAGCAGAGTAGTCTTGCCGGCACCGTTGACGCCGACGACGCCGACCCGCTCACCGGGTGCGAGCCGCCAGGTCACCCGGCGCAGGACCTCCCGCGGGGTGGTCTCGCCGCTGTCGGTGGGCGGCCCGGGGTAGCGCACGGTGACGTCCTCGAGGTCGAGGACCTTCTTGCCCAGGCGGGCCGTGGCCATGGCGGTCAGGGCCACGGTGTCGCGCGGGGGCGGCACGTCGGCGATGAGGGCTTCTGCGGCCTCGATGCGGAAGCGGGGCTTGGAAGTGCGGGCGGGGGCGCCGCGGCGCAGCCAGGCCAGCTCCTTGCGCAGGAGGTTCTCGCGCTTGACGGCGGCCACGGCGGCCTGGCGGGCGCGCTCGGCCCGAGCCAGGACGTAGGCGGCGTATCCGCCGTCGTAGGTCTCGATGCGGCCGGCCACCTGGGGGCGCCCGCCGCCGGGATCGATGCCGGGGACGACCTCCCACACGTTGGTGCAGATGGCGTCCAGGAACCAGCGGTCGTGGGTGACGGTGACCAGGGCGCCGCAGGCTCGGCCGCCCGGGCCGTTGAAGCGGGCCCGCAGGTGGCGGGCTAGCCAGTCCACGCCCTCGACGTCGAGGTGGTTGGTGGGCTCGTCGAGGATGACGACGTCGGCGCGGCGGGTGAGGACCGCGGCCAGGGCGACGCGGCGGCGCTGTCCCCCCGAGAGGGTGGCGACGTCGGCGGACAGGTCGAGGTCGGCGATGAGCCCGGCGTGGATGTCTCGCACGGCCGGATCGGAGGCCCACTCGTGCTCAGGGGCCTGGCCGTGGATGGCGGTGCGCACGGTGGCGCCCGACGGCAGGTCGTCGGTCTGGCTGAGGACGGCCACGCTCACGCCGCCGGTGCGGGTGACGCGGCCGCCGTCGGGCTCGCGCCGACCGGCCAGGGCCGCCAGGAAGGTGGACTTGCCCGCGCCGTTGGGGCCCAGGACGCCGACGCGGGTGCCGTCCTCCAGCCCCAGGGTGACCTCGTCCAGGAGCAGGCGCGAGCCGACCGTCAGGCGCAGGTTCTCCACGCCGAGCAGGTACGCCATCAGCCCACCACCCGGGCGCCGGCCACGGGGGCGTCGGCGCGCAGGACGTCGGCGACCAGGCCCGAGGCCTTCAGTGCGCGCGAGACCCGTTGGGCGCTGCCGGGGTCCTCGACCAGGGCGGCGATGGTGGGGCCGGAGCCGGAGACGATGGCGCGCAGGGCCCCGGCCTCCTCGGCCACGGCGATGACCTCGGCCAGCTCGGGGCGCAGGTCGAGGGCAGCGGCCTGGAGGTCGTTGTGCAGGGAGCCGGCCAGGGCGCGAGCGTCCCCGGCGCGCAGGGCGGCAGTGAGGGCCTCGGGCACGTCGTGTAAAGCGGGTTGCCCGCCGCCCGCCATCTCATCGAAGCGCCGGAAGACCGCCGGGGTGGACAGGCCCTCCTCAGCCAGGGCGAAGACCCAGTGGTAGGCGCCCCGGGTCATGATCGGGGTGACCAGGTCACCGCGGCCGCTCCCGACGGCGGTGGCCCCGGTCAGGGGGAAGGGGACGTCGGCTCCCAGGCGGGCGGCCAGGGCGGAGAGCTCGGGCAGGGACAGGCCCGTGCCCCACAGGGCGTTGCAGGCCACGAGAGCGGCGGCGGCGTCGGCGGATCCCCCGGCCATTCCGCCGGCGACGGGAACGCGCTTGCGCAGCAGGAGGTCGACGCCCTCGCTGACGCCGGTGGTCTGCGCCAGGAGCGTGGCGGCCCGCACGGCCAGGTTGGAGTCGTCCGCAGGGACGTCGGCGTCGGGCTCCTCGAGGGTGAGGGTGACGGTGCCGTGGTCCTGGGCGGACTGCCTGCGGGCGGTGACGGTCTCGATGAGGCGGACCGCCTGGAAGACCGTGGTGAGCGGGTGGTAGCCGTCTGGGCCGGGGGCGCCGACGGACAGGAAGAGGTTGACCTTGCCGGGGGCCTCGACGCGCACCGAGCTGGCCGAGCCGCTGCGGGGCGGCACGGTGGACTCGCGCGGACCGGTGGGGCCGTCGGGGACGGCACGCAGATGACTCATGACTGCTCCTGTGAGGTGGGAGGCGTTGGCGCAGCGGTCTCATCGGCGGCGACGGGCTGCAGCACCTCGGCCAGAGCGGCGAAGGCGGTGATGTCGAGGGTCTCGCCGCGCCGGGTCGGGTCGATGCCGGCGGCGCGCAGGGCGGACTCGGCAGCGTCGGCCCCTCCGGCGAGCCTGGCCAGCGCCTTGCGCAGGGTCTTGCGGCGCTGGGCGAAGGCGGCGTCGACCACGGCGAAGACCTGCTCGCGGGTGGCGCGCGTGGCGGGGGGACGACGGCGCACGAGCTCGACGAGGGCGGAGTCGACGTTGGGCACGGGCCAGAAGACGCGGCGGGAGATGGTCAGGGTGCGGCGGGCCGCGGCGTACCAGGCGGCCTTGGCGCTGGGGACCCCGTAGGTCCGCGAGCCGGGTTCGGCGGCGAGGCGGTCGGCGACCTCGGCCTGCACCATGACGGTGACGCTCTCTAGGCTGGGCAGGGTCTCCAGCGCGGTGAGCAGGACGGGGACGGCCACGTTGTAGGGCAGGTTCGCCACGAGGCGGGTGGGAGGGGCCCCGGCCTGGCCCAGCGACTGTGGGCCGGTGATGCTCAGCGCGTCGGCCTGGATGAGGGTCAGGCGGCCGGCGGCCTGCGGCATGCGGTCGGCAACGGTGACGGGCAGTGCCCGGGCCAGGGCGGGGTCGATCTCGACGGCGATCACTCGCGCCCCGGTCTCCAGGAGGGCCAGGGTCAGGGAGCCCAGGCCCGGTCCGATCTCCAGGACCGTGTCGTCGGGGCGAACGCCCGCGCTCCTGACGATGCGGCGCACTGTGCCGGCGTCGTGGACGAAGTTCTGCCCCAGTGCCTTGGTGGGGCGGATACCGAGCGCCTGGGACAGGCCGCGGACCTCGGTGGGGCCCAGGAGGCCGGCGGCCCGGGAGCCCGGGGAGGCGCCGTGATCCTGGGGATCCCGGGGTTCCTGACTGGCGTGCTCCGCACAGGCGGCATCGGCGGGGGGCTTGGAGGTGGCCTCACAGGCTCCCGCAGGGTCGTGCCCGTCGGTGGGGACTGCTCCTGCCGGGGGCACCTGTGAATCGGGGGCCGGCAACGTCATGGGGACACAGTAACCGGCACCCACCCTTTGTCACTGTGAGATATCTGGGAACATGCCGCACGCTCTCTGCATGATCGAGACCCGGGGTGTGCGCGGCGCCCCGGTGCGGCTCGGGCCGCTCAGTGCAGGCCGAGCTTGTCGGCGCAGCCGGGCCACTGGCCCCAGCCGGCCTGGGCCTGGAGCTTCTTGGCCATGGCGGTCTGGGTGGCGGCGTCGGCCTCGTGGGGGTAGCCGGTTCCGCCCAGGGCCTGCCAGGTCTCCAGGGTGAACTGATACATGCCGTAGAAGCCGTTACCGGTGTTGGTAGCCGGGTTGCCGCCGGACTCGCACTGGGCGAGCTTGGCCCACACATCGTCCCCGACCTCGCCTCCGGTCGTGCCGGTACTGCCACCGGACGCCGAACCGCCGGCGGACTGCGAGGGCGCAGGAGCCTGCCCCTGAGACTGAGCCTGACTCTGCTCCTGGGACTGAGACTGATCCGGTTTGCTCTCCTGCTTCTTGGCCGTGCCGGTGCCCACCAGGACGACCTCATCGACCTTCTGGGTGACGACGACCTGGGCGACGGGGGTGCGGGAGACCTCCTTGCCGCCCACGGTGGTGACCTCGTAGGTGGTGCGTACGACGCCGTCGACACCAGCCGTGGCTACCTTGGTCTCGCCTTCGGACAGGTCGCCGTTCTCCTGTTGGACGGAGCCGTGGGGGTCGGTGGCGTCGACCGTCTCGGTGGTCACCTTCTGGGTACTCGGCGTGACTGAGACCCGGCTACGACCACCTTCAGCACCCAGGCCATCGGTGCGCTGTGCGGCCGCCTCGGCACCGG
Organism: Actinomyces acetigenes; assembly: GCF_031296635.1. Taxonomy (NCBI): domain Bacteria; kingdom Bacillati; phylum Actinomycetota; class Actinomycetes; order Actinomycetales; family Actinomycetaceae; genus Actinomyces; species Actinomyces acetigenes. The sequence goes on along the minus strand of NZ_JASPFC010000019.1, from coordinate 6,622 downwards.
AGGCCCGAGAGGGCTCCCCCGCGCGGACAGCGGCGTAGGCGGCCCCGGAGACCGCAACCGACAGGGCCAGGGCCGCCAGACCTGCGCGCAGCGCGATGCTGCGCATGCCGCGCCGTTCCTGGGCCGCCTCCTGCGGGGCCGGAGCCTGCGGCTCCTCCGGCAGGACGTGGGCGTGGGAACGAGCGAGGGGAGTCATGGGGGGACGTCCTTCCAGTCGACGGCGAGTGCCACGGTAGTGGAAACGTTACAGTGGCGACAATTAGACACCTCACTCCCGTGTGACCTGCCTCCCACAGCAATGGTGACGGCGCCAGTCTCACAGGGAGACGGGCGCCGTCGACGACGTTCCGGGTGCCGTGTGGGGCGAGAAGATGCCCCGGGCAGGCCGCTTCGGCTCAGTACCAGCCGACGGACTCGGAGTGGGCCCAGGCCGAGCAGGGGGAGCCGTAGCGGCCGGAGATGTAGTTCAGACCCCAGGTGATCTGGGTCGCGGGGTTGGTGGCCCAGTCGTCGGCGACCTCGCTCATCTTGGTGCCGGGCAGCGCCTGGGGGATGCCGTAGGCGCCCGAGGAGGCGTTCTCGGCCTGGTAGTTCCAGCCGGACTCGCGGGTCCACAGGCTCTCCAGGCAGGTGAACTCGGAGTCTCCCCAGCCGTGACTGGCCATCATAGAGCGGGCGACGGCCTTGGCGCCGTCAGGGTCGGTCCCCGCACTGGGGCTGGCCGCGGGCGCTGGGGTGGCACTGTTCGAGCCCTCGCCGCTCCCGTTGGACTGGGCGGTCTGCCCGTCACCGGCGGACTGGGCCTGCTGGGCGGCCTCCTGCTGGGCCTGCTGCTCCCCGGTGCCCACCAGGACGACCTCGTCCACCTTCTGGGTGACGACGACCTGGGCGACCGGGGTGCGGGAGACCTCCTTGCCGTCCTGGGTGGTGACCTCGTAGGTGGTGCGCACGAGCCCGTCAACGCCGGCGGTCTCAACCTTGGTCTCACCCTTGGGCAGGGAGTCGGTCTCCTTCTTCACCGTGCTGTGAACCTGCGGCTCGTCGACGGTGGTGGTGGAGGTCTGGGCACTGGCGATCTTGCCGGCACCGGCCTTCTGGGTGGCGGTGGCCTTGGCCTGTCCGTCCGACTCGCCGCCGATCAGGCCGAAGGAACCGCCTGAGGAGGAGCGCCCCTCGTCACCCCCCGCGGAGATGGCCGCGTAGGCAGCACCGGAGACCGCCAGGGAGAAGGCAGCTGCGGCGCCCCCCGCCTTGAAGAGCATGGGGGTCAGGGAGGTCTTGGCGGGCCCCTCGGCGCGACGACGTCCGCGGACGCCGGAGGCGGTCTGCCTCTTGGAGGCCAAGGAGCCAAGGCCGGCGAGTGTAGTACTCAGGGAGCTGGTCTGGGAGTGACGACCCACGATAGAACTTCCTTCGTTTTGACGACTGCGTGTCACCGTAACCGATGACCCAGGGACGTGCCAATGCACCTGCTCACACCCTGTGCGCTTGTGATGGAACCGTGCAGACAGGCCCTGATTCTCACCTGCCACCCACCTGGGACACCCCTGGGTGAACGGTGTTAACCTGGGAGGTATCGTCCAGACAAAATCGGCCGCGCCGTCACCGCCGCGCACTCTTTTCCCCTTCCCGGGATTGCGGGCATCTCCCCGTAGGACGTCAGGGTCCATAGGTCTGAGCCCCGGGCGTCCCCCCACCAGTCCTCGGCGGCCGACGGCGATCACCAGCTCCCGTAGACCGCCTCGGTGGTGGCCTGCAGGCGGTGGCAGAGGTCTTCCTCACCCAGGCTCCGCTGCTCGGCCAGGAAGCGGACCGTGTCACCCAGCAGGTAGGAGGCGTTGGGGCGGCCGCGCCAGCGCTTGGGTGGGAGGTAGGGGGCGTCGGTCTCCACCAGGAGCAGCGCGTCGGGCAGGGCGGCGACCGCCTCCCGCAGGGAGTCGTTGGCCGGGTAGGTCAGCGGGCCCGCGATGGAGGCGTACCAGCCGTGCTCGGTGCAGGCGGCGGCCAGCTGCTGCCCACCCGAGAAGCAGTGGAAGACGGTGCGCTCGGGGGCGCCGTCGGCCTTGAGGACCTCCACGCAGGCGGCGTGCGCGTCACGGTCGTGGATCTGCAGGGGCAGGTCGAGCTCCTTGGCCAGGGCGATGTGCGCCCGGAAGGCCTCGCGCTGGGCGGCAGCCCCTTTTTCACCGGTGCGGAAGAAATCCAGGCCGCTCTCCCCGACGGCGACGACGACGTCGGCGTTCGCCCTGAGCGTCTCCTCCAGGCGGGCCATGACCGACTCGAGCGGCTCGCCGTGGTGCTCCTGGGCCCGCGGCTCGAGCCCGTCGGGACCGGTCTCGCGCACCCCGGCGTGGAGGACGGCCTCGTTGGGGTGCACGGCCAGGGCCACGCGCACTCCTGGCAGCTCGCGGGCCAGGGCCAGACTCTCCTGCCAGGTGATGGTCTCGCAAGCGGAGGTCACCACGCGGGTCACGCCCACGGCGGCGGCCCGCTCGACCAGCTCGGCGGCGCTCAGTGGCGCCTCGGAGCCGGGGCCGCCGGCGTCCGCCGCGACCGGCAGGTGCGTGTGGTTGTCGGTGACCGGGACCGCCAGGGGGGCGACGGCGTCGGCCGGCGGCCAGGAGCGGTCGCGCTTCTTCGAGCCCATGCGCCCTCAGGAACCGGTGACGTCGTCGGGCACGGAGCTGGCGTAGCGGGCCAGCTCGGCCTCGACGATCGACTCGTCCAGCTTGGTGAACACCGGGGCCGGCTTGGCCACGGGCGTGCCGACGGTGACGGGGTGGCGTCCCCAGGTGGGGGCGTCCTGGTAGTCGCCGGTGATGATCGGGTAGCCGGTGCGACCGTCGAAGGCCTCGGGCAGGTGGTCGGGGTCGAGCTCGTCGACCTCCTCGATGCGGGGCATCGGGGCGATCCGGCCGCTCCCGCCTAGGACCCGGTCGACGTCGTTGGCGGCGTGCGGCAGGAAGGGTGAGAGCATGAGGTTGAGGTCGGTGACCGCCTGGGCCAGCGTGTGCAGGACCGTGGCCAGGCGGGCCTGCGTGGCAGGGTCCTCACCCTTGAGCTTGAAGGGCTGGGTGTCGGCGACGTACTTGTTGGCCTCACCGACCAGGCGCATCGCCTCCCCCAGGGCCGCCTTCTGGCGGTGCTGGGCGATGAGGTCGCCCACGGAGGTGAAGCCGGCCTCGATGGCGTCGAGCAGGGCGCGGTCGATGTCCTCCAGCTCGGCGGGCTCGGGGATCTGCCCGAAGCGTTTGTGGATCATGGAGGCGGTGCGGTTGACCAGGTTGCCCCAGCCGGCCACGAGCTCGCCGTTGGTGCGCCGCACGAACTCCGCCCAGGTGAAGTCCGCGTCCGCGGTCTCCGGGCCGGCCGCGCAGATGAAGTAGCGCAGGGCGTCGGCCTGGTAGCGCTGGAGGAAGTCGCGCACATAGATGACGATGCCGTGGGAGGAGGAGAACTTCTTGCCCTCCATGGTGAGGAACTCGCTGGAGACGACCTCGGTGGGCAGGTTGAGCGAGCCCAGGCGCCCGGGCTCGCCGCCGCGCTCCCCCTGGCCGTTGTAGCCCAGGAGCTCGGCGGGCCAGATTTGGGAGTGGAAGACGATGTTGTCCTTGCCCATGAAGTAGTAGGACAGGGCCTGGGGGTCGTTCCACCAGGCGCGCCACGCCTCGGGGTCGCCGCTGCGGCGCGCCCACTCCACGGAGGCGGACAGGTAGCCGATGACGGCGTCGAACCAGACGTAGAGGCGCTTGGTGGGCTGGTCCTCCCAGCCGGGCACCGGGATGCCCCAGTCGATGTCCCGGGTCATGGCGCGCGGGCGGATGTCCCCCAGGAGGTTCTGGGAGAACTTGATGACGTTGGGCCGCCAGGTGCCGGAGGCCTCGCGCTCGTCGAGCCAGGCACCCAGGGCCTGGGCCAGGGCGGGCAGGTCCAGGAACCAGTGGGTGGTCTCCACGAACTCGGGGGTCTCGCCGTTGATCCGCGAACGCGGGCTGATGAGGTCGGTGGGGTCGAGCTGGTTGCCGCAGGTGTCGCACTGGTCCCCGCGGGCGCCCTCGGCACCGCAGATCGGGCAGGTGCCCTCGATGTAGCGGTCGGGCAGGGTGCGCCCGGTGGAGGGGGAGATCGCCGAGCGAGTCACCTGCTGGACCATGTAGCCGTTGTCCCGCACGGTGGTGAACATGTCCTGGACCACGTGGTAGTGGTTGCCGGCGGTGGTGCGGGTGAACAGGTCGTAGGACAGGCCCAGGGCCACGAGGTCCTCGACGATGAGCCGGTTGTTGCGGTCGGCGAGCTCACGGGCGCTGAGGCCCTCCTCGTCAGCGGCGACGAGGATCGGGGTGCCGTGCTCATCAGTGCCCGAGACCATGAGGACGTCATGACCGGCCATGCGCATGTAGCGCGAGAAGACGTCAGAGGGAACACCGAAGCCGGCGACGTGGCCGATGTGACGCGGGCCGTTGGCGTACGGCCAAGCGACTGCGGACAGGATGTGGGTCATGGAGGTCAGCCTATCGGGTTCCCGGCCGATTCAGTTCACGGCCACAGATTTGGTCCACGGCCTGCGAGGCACCACCACCTGCCGGTAGTCTGTCCGAGTCGTGCGGCTCCCGCCCGGTAATTGTTCCGACATGTCGACGCCTCCTGTGAGGCCTCGGGTGCGCTGCGAGCTTCCAGCCTCGCGTTGCTGCCGTGCACGCCGTCATGACGTGTTCCCACGCGCCTCTCACACGGACACGATGGACCAGAAAGGCCAGCTATGTCCCAGTACCCCGGCTCCCAGTACCCAGCGAGCTCAGCAGGCTGGTCGGCCAACGGCTACGACCCGGCTCTTGCCGGCGGTCAGCCTTCGCAGTACCCGCCGGCCGCACCGTTCCAGACGCCTCAGGGCGGTTACTCAGGTGCCGCGAGCCAGCCGGCGACGTCTAGGAGCCTGGCCGCCCCGACAGCCTTGGCGGTGGCCGGCCTGGCCATTCTCCTGATCGCCATCATCGGCGGAATCGGCTCGGCGGTCACCCGCAGCCAGTTCAACGCCACCATTACCGACCTGCCGGATGACCAGGCCGCCACGGTGAAGCTGGACAAGGGCAGCACCTATGGGCTGTTCTACAGCGACGGCGACGACGCGCCGGAGTGCTCAGTGGCTTCTCCCGATGGCGACGACGTCGACACGAAGTCCAGCTCGTCGTCCACGAAGGTCAAGGGCGGCAAGCTCTTCTCGACCTTCTCCTCCCAGAAGTCGGGCTCCTACACCGTTGACTGCAACAGCACCGCGGGAGTCTCCATGGGTGAGATCATCGCCCCCTCGTCGGCGAAGGCCACCCTGATGTCGCTGTTCGGGGTCGTCGGCGCGATCATCATGGCGGTCGTGGGTCTGGCGATGGGCGCCGGCGGCATGGCCTGGCGCTCCAAGCTGGCCGCCGCCGGTACCGCTCCGGCTGCGGCGGGTGAGGCGTTCAGCACGACGTCCGGCGCAGCACCCGGGACCCCGACCGTCTACACCCAGGGGGCCTGGCAGTCCGACCAGCAGCCGCAGGCGGCGCAGTACGCCCAGCAGCCCCAGTACCAGCAACCCGAGCCGGCCCCCCAGCAGGCCCCCTATGCAGCTTCGGCCGCGGGGGCTGGAGCCCAGCCCCAGTACTCGCAGGTGGCCCCGACCGCCCAGTTCGGGTGGACGGGTCAGCAACCGGCGCAGCAGCAGGCTCAGTCCACGCAGCCCTCGGTCTTCACTCAGCCCTTGCAGCAGGGCCAGTACAACCCGCAGGCGCAGCCCGGGCAGCCCGGCCCGTACCAGCAGCCCGGTGGCTGGCCGGCCCAGTAACCCGTCTCAGACAACGCATGGGTGCCCTCGCCGAGGCAATCGGCGAGGGCACCCATGGTGTTCGGGCGCGACTGGGGGCCACCCCGGCGACCGGCCCCGGTGAGCAGCCTGGTGGCCGGCCCCGGTGACCGGTGCGAGCAGTCCTTCAGTGGGAGGGGGCCAGCTCGATGCCGGCGGCGCTCATGTCGGCGCGGGCGACGCGTCCCAGCTCGGGGCTGACCGGTTCGGTCAGATCGGTCAGGACCCGCACCCGGTAGCCCTGTCGGACCGCGTCCAGGGCAGTGTCCTTGACGCAGTGGGACTCGGCCAGGCCGACGACGTCGACGGCCTCGATACGGGCGGCGCTCAGGATGTCCGCCAGGGTGCGCCCGTCCTCGTCCACGCCCTCGAAGCCGGAGTAGGCGGCGGCGTACTGGCCCTTCTTCACGGCGGCGTCGGCCTCGAGCCCGTTCAGAGCGGGGTGGAGCTGGGCCTCGGCGGAGCCGGCCACGCCGTGAACGGGCCAGGTGTCGATGAAGTCGGGTTCGCTGGAGAAGTGCTCTCCAGGGTCGATGTGCCAGTCCTGGGTGGTGACCACCAGGTCGTAGTCCTCCCGGTGGGAGGACAGGTAGGCAGCGATGCGCTCGGCGACGGCGTTGCCACCGGCCACCGCCAGGGCGCCTCCCTCGCAGAAGGTGGGCTGGACGTCGACGATGATGAGGGCCCGGCGAGCGCGGGCACCTGGAGCAGTGAAATGAGTGGCTGTCATGGTGTACCTGAGATGCTTCCTTGTGAGTATCGCCCCTGGTTCAGGAGGGGCGG